>JBGSSZ010000427.1:0-2153 GCA_041736785.1 Limnoglobus sp. | reverse complement strand
CCGGCCGACGTTGTCGCTCGCTACGCACGCGCTACGAGATGAGATCGTGCTGGTGGGGCTGCGCTGGCGACGGCCGCTGAGCGACGCGAGAGTTTACGAGCGAATCAACGGCGAGGTCGTCGACGCGCTCGCTCTCTACCGCAAGAAGGGCTGGCTGAAGAAGCCCGCAGGATTCTTCGCTACGCCACCACCCCCTGCCGATGTCAGCATCAGATCGTTCACCAGCCGCAACCGCACGCACGAACGGCTGTCCTTCGAGAGTGGCTACCGGCCCTACGCCGATGAGCCGGGCAGTGATCGCTGGCAGAGCTACACGGGTAACCATCGCGAGTACGCCCTGATGCTGCGCCATCCCGAACCGCGTCCGTGGCTGGTGTGCGTCCACGGCACCGAGATGGGCCGGGCCGGACTGGACCTGACGCTGTTCCGGGCCTGGCATCTGCACGAGGACCTCGGACTCAACGTCGTGCTGCCGGTGCTGCCGATGCACGGGCCGCGAGCCAAAGGGTTGCCCAAGGGCGCGGTGTACCCCGGTGAGGACGTCATGGATGACGTCCACGCGACCGCGCAGGCGGTGTGGGACATCCGCCGGGTGATCACCTGGATCCGCTCAGAACAGCCCGACGCCCAGATCGGGCTGAACAGCATCTCCTTAGGCGGCTACATCGCGGCCCTCGTCGCCAGCCTCGAAGACGATCTGTCGTGCGCCATCCTGGGCGTGCCGCCGTCGAACCTGGTCGAAATCCTGGGCCGCCATGCCGGCCTTGACAAGGCCGACCCGCGCCGCCGAACCCTCGAACTGGCCGTACCCATCGGCCAGATGATCTCGCCGTTGTCGCTGCCACCGAAAGTGCCGCCCGGCGGCCGATTTATTTACGCCGGCGTCGCCGACCGCATCGTTCACCCACGCGAGCAGGTGCTGCAACTGTGGGAACACTGGGGACGCCCGGATATCGGCTGGTACGACGGTGGCCACACCGGGTTCTTCCAGGCCCGTCCGGTCCAGCGCTTCGTCGACGCGGCCCTGATTCAGTCGGGACTCGTTGCAGCGAGGGCGATTTCAAAAAAGTGACCGCCGCTGGAATCCCCTCCTGCCCAGCGGCGGTCCTTCCCTCGCGTCAAAAAGACACCAAGAAAGAGGATGCCCCGTGTTGCCGTCGGGTCGGGGGGTCAGACGGCAACACGGAGCTATCCGGTACATCGGATACCCGGGAGAGCCCGTTACAAACTCACGAAAGAATTTTTCCGCGAATTTTCAGGCGACCATGATCGCGGTCACGCCCTGACCACCCGCAGCACAGATCGAGACCAGGCCGCGCACCGGTTGTCCGGTGTCGGCCTTCTTCTCGGCGAGCTGCTTGGCCAGCTGCGCGACGATCCGTCCGCCGGTAGCGGCGAATGGGTGGCCCGCGGCCAGTGAGGAGCCGTTGACGTTGAGGTTCGACCGGTCGATGGCACCGAGTGCGGCATCGAGGCCCAGTCGTTCCTTGCAGTATTCCTCGGACTCCCACGCCTGCAGGTGGGCCAGTACCACCGAGGCGAACGCCTCGTGGATCTCGTAGAAGTCGAAATCCTGCAAAGTCAGGCCGTTGCGAGCGAGCAGCCGCGGTACGGCATAGGTGGGCGCCATCAGCAACCCGTCGGCGCCGTTGACGTAGTCCACCGCAGCGGTCTCGGAGTCAACGAAGTACGCGAGCGGTGTCACAGAATGTGAGTCAGCCCACTCCTCGCTGGCGAGCAGGGCCACCGAGGCGCCGTCGGTCAGCGGGGTGGAGTTCCCGGCGGTCATCGTGGCGTCCCCGTTCTTGACACCGAACACCGGCTTGAGCTTGGCCAGCTTCTCGGCGCTGGAATCCGCGCGCAGGTTGTTGTCGCGGTAGACGCCCAGGAACGGGGTAACGAGGTCGTCGAAGAAGCCCCGGTCGTAGGCAGCGGCCATGTTGCGGTGGCTCGCTGCCGCCAACTCGTCCTGATCGGTTCGCTTGATGCCCATCTTCTTGGCAGTGATCGCTGCGTGCTCACCCATCGACAAGCCGGTGCGTGGTTCGCCGTTGGTGGGAATCTCCACCCCGAGTGAGGCGGGCAGCTTGCCGACCAGCTTGAGCCGGTCGACGTTCGATTTCACTCGCCGCAATCCGAGCAGGGTGCGGCGC
>JBGSSZ010000403.1:0-14224 GCA_041736785.1 Limnoglobus sp. | reverse complement strand
CCCGGCGCGAAGCCTGCAAGTCAGCCGGTGCGCAAGCCGGCACCGAAGAAGAATCAGTTTGCCCACGTCGACGCCAACACCAAGCAACTCGGGCAGAAGCTCGTCGACCTCGGCACGCTCGACGACGCCCAACTCGAAAGTGTCTACGAGGAACTGCGAACCAGCGAGCTCAAGCTCGCCGAACTGGTCGTCGCCCGCGGAATGGCGACCGAGGACCAGATCCTCGACGCCACCGCCGAACTGCACGGCATGAAGGTCCAGAACCTCGAGGACGCCAAGCCTACGAAAGAAGCCCTGACCAAAGTCCCGCAGAACATGGCGGAACTCTACAAGGTCGTGCCGATCTCGTTTGAGAACAATTCGCTGACCGTGGCGACGGCGGACCCCAACAATCTGCAGGGGCTCGACGACATCCGCAACTTCCTGGGGATCGCGGCGATCAACGCCGTGCTCGCACCGCCCAAGCAGATCGAAATGCTCTTTGACCGTGCCTACAAAGGTGGCGGTGCCGGTGGCGGAGAGTCCGCTGAGCAGTCGGTCGCCGACATCATCAAGGAGATCGAAAACAACCCCGAACTGGGCAAAAGCACCAAGCGCGAAACCTCGATCGACCTCACCGATCTCGCGGAAATGGCCAACTCCGCACCGGTCCGCAAGCTCATCAACATGGTCATGCTCATGGCCATTCGCGACCACGCCTCGGACGTGCATTTCGAGCCGTTCGAGGAAGAGTACAAGATGCGTTACAAGTGCGACGGCGTGCTGTACGAGATGGTCCCACCGCCGCGACACCTGGCGTCGGCCATCGCCAGCCGCATCAAGGTCATGGCCAACCTGGACATCGCCGAACGACGGCTGCCGCAAGATGGCCGCATCGAACTCAACGTCGGCGGGAACCGCATCGATATGCGCGTCAGCGTACTTCCCACCATGTTCGGTGAGTCCATCGTCATCCGGGTTCTCGACCAGAGCAACGTCGGCCTGTCGCTCGACCGCATCGGCATGCCCCCCAAGCTCCTGCACGACTTCCGCCAGGTCATTCACAAGCCCAACGGCATCTGCCTCGTCACGGGGCCCACGGGTTCGGGCAAGACCACCACGCTCTACTCCGCGCTCTCCGAACTCAACGATATCGAGACGAAAATTATCACCACGGAAGACCCCGTCGAATACGAAATCGACGGCATCGTCCAGTGCCCCATCAACCACGACATTGACTTCACCTTTGCCATGGCACTGCGGGCCATTCTGCGGCAGGACCCGGACATCGTGCTCATCGGCGAAATCCGCGACCTTGAGACCGCGTCGATCGCGATTCAGGCGTCGCTGACCGGGCACCTCGTGTTCAGCACGCTGCACACGAACGACGCCCCGAGCTCGATCACGCGCCTGCGGGACATGGGCGTGGAGCCGTTCTTGATCACTGCGACGGTGGAAGCCATCCAAGCCCAGCGTCTGGTGCGCAAGGTCTGCCAGAACTGCAAGACGCCCTACGACCCGACCCGCGAGCAATTGATGGAGTTGAACGTCGATCCCGAAAGCTTCATGGGGAAGAAGTTCTACTACGGCGAAGGCTGCGACAAATGCAACAACCTCGGTTTCAAGGGGCGCTCGGGCCTCTACGAGCTCCTGATCATGACCGACGATCTTCGGGACATGGTCAGCCGCGGCGCGAGCACGGACCAGGTGCGGGCCCACACCCGCGACATGGGCGTGCAGTCGCTGCGCGACTGTGGTCTGATCGCCCTCGAGGAGGGGATGACCACGCTGGAGGAAGTGGTCCGCGAAACGGTCATGGAGGATTAACGATGGCCGCAGACTCAAATCAGCCTTGAAAACAAGCCAAATCTTTTTTTTGGCGCCGGCTTCTCATCGGTACATAATGCTTTCGACGAGGGAACCCCTATGCCAACGTTCAAATTCGAAGCTCTGGATGCTGCTGGCGCGCAGGTCAAAGACGTCATTGAGGCGTCGAACGAGGAAGAAGCGTCTCAGAAGATCAAGCAACAGGGCTATTTCGTCACCAAGCTGACCACCACCACGGCGGGAGGCGGAGCGAAAGCGGGCAAGAAGAAGAAGAAAACCGGTAAAAGCCGCAAGACCTTCACCATCGGCGGTGTCTCCCAGAAGGGGCTCTGCACCTTCACGCGGCAGTTCAGCACGTTGCAGGACGCCGGGTTGCCGGTGCTTCGCAGCCTGCGAATCCTCGAACGCCAGATGAAGCCGGGCGTACTCAAGAACGCTCTCATCGACGTGGTCGAAGATGTCGAATCGGGTTCCACGCTCTCCGAAGCGATGGGTCGCCATCCGAAGGCGTTCGACCGGCTCTATGTGAACATGGTCAAAGCCGGTGAAGCCGGCGGTGCCCTCGAAGTCATTCTCCAGCGTCTGGCCGAGTTCAAGGAAAAGGCTCAGAGCCTCAAGCGCAAGATCGTCGGGGCCATGGTCTACCCCAGCGTGGTTATCTTCGTCGCCGTCGCGATTCTGCTGTTCATCATGGTGACGATTGTCCCGAAGTTCAAAAAGATCTTCGACGAGTTCGGGCTCTCGCTGCCGACGGCGACCAAGACGCTTATCGCCACCGCGACCTGGTGCGAGGAATACTGGTACGTCATCCCGCTCTTCCCGCTTGGCATCTATCTCATGTTCAAGCTGCTGCGGATGACCAAATCGGGCAACTACGCCCTCGACCGTGTGACGCTCTGGATTCCCATTGTGGGGTCGCTGGTCGAGAAGACGATTGTGGCACGAACAATGCGGACTCTCGGTACGCTCGTCAGTTCGGGTGTGCCGATTCTCGAAGCCCTGGCGATCGTCAAAGAGACCGCCAACAACATCGTCTTCGAGCGGATGTTTCAGCGGGTGCTCGAATCGATCCGCGAAGGTGACACCATTGCCGACCCGCTGCGCGAGTCGCGGCTCGTGGACGACATGGTGGTCAACATGATCGAGGTCGGCGAAGAGACCGGTGACCTCGACACGATGCTCTACAAGATCGCCGACTTCTACGACGAAGAAGTCGACACGCTGGTGAAGAGCCTGATCAGCCTGCTGGAGCCGATCATGATCGTGTTCCTCGGCGGTGTGATTGGTGCGATTGTGATTTCGCTCTTCCTGCCGCTGATCAAGCTGCTCGAAGGGTTGTCGAAATAAAACTGGCTCCCGATGTGGGAGTGAGGGGAATCAGCTTTCTGGAGGACTGGTCATGACGGCTCGAACTCGCATGCGGCCCGGCTTCACGCTCGTGGAGCTGCTCGTGGTGATTGCGATCATCGCGATTCTGGTCTCGCTCACTGCCGCCGCGGTGCAGAAAGTCCGCCAGCGCGGCCAGGACGTGACGTGCACAGCCGACATTCAGCAGCTTGGTACTGCCATCACGCAGTTCAAGGCCCGTTTCGGTGTCTATCCGCCCTGCTTCGGCAGCGGACCGGAAGGTACCTTCGTGCTGCGGACAAACTACGATGTGATGGCAGCGAACTCACCGGAGCGCGTGATGCTCCAGCAGATGTTCCCCCGCATGTTCCTCAATGACAACGGACTGCGGGTCAATGCACGGCCGTTCCTGCCCCAGGAGCGTGATCAGTACGGCCTCACCGGTGCCACCAATCCACCCGTCTTTCTGGACCCCAATCAGGCGTTGATCGTTTTCCTCAGTGGCGGCACCTACACCGACTATCAGGGGTTCTCGACGAATCCGCGACAACCGTTTGCGGTGACTGCTGGAAATTCCAGTAGCCGTCTGCAGGGTGGTGCGTTCTGGACTGGCTTCGAGCAGGCAGCCCGACGGACGACTCCCGAAGAATATCTCAAGGGTGGCAATCGCTTCAGCAGTGATACCGCCGCCAGCAAAGCTCAACCGTGGTTCATCGATCCCTGGGGTCAGCCGTATCTCTATTTCTGCACGACGCAGGGTGGCGACTATCCCTTTGATCCCAATTTCCGCCACCCTGACCCCGGCGTTCAGACAACAGGTCGTTTGCCATTCCGTATGGCACCCTGGACGATCATCGGCGAGAATCCCACCGTCATCAACACCATGGGGCTGACCCCGTTCCGCGAATCGGGCACCCGCTTCGTCGAGTCGCGTGGCTTCCAGATTATCTCCGGCGGGCGCAACAAGTTCTTTGGTGAAGGCGGCATCCGCAGTCCCGGTACCGGGAACTACGCTCTGAACAAGCTCGGCGGTGACGACCACGCCAACTTCCAGCAAACGCCACTCGGCGTCACCGACTGATCCACCCACGGAGGCGCTCCCATGACACGCTCGAACCGGAACGGATTTACGCTGATTGAGCTCCTGGTGGTCATCAGCATCATGTCGGTGCTCGCGGCACTCTCCGCCGGTGCGTACTTCCGCATCCGTGCGGCTCAGATGGTGACCTCCACCGAAGCGACGCTGTCGCAGTTGTCCAGCGGCTTCGACCGGATCTGGTCGGCGTCGCGCGACCAGGCGGAGAAGGAATTCACCAGCAAGCGACTGCCGGGCAACAGCAACTACGACGCGCTCGTGAACTATTGCTACTCCCAGTCGGAGGGTGACCGCAGCAAGGCCACCGAGCGGGCCAAAGCACTCTGGATGTATCTGCGGATGAAGAATGAGTTTCCTCAGACTTTCCTGGAAGCTCACAATACCATCACGCTCAGCCCGGCGATCTCGCTGCCGCCGAAGTCGACGTTCCGAACTAAAGTGCCGGCGTGGCCCACCAACGGTAACGCGGACACCGCCAATGCTCAGGCAGCTGTTCTGCTCTATCTGATTCTGACCGAGATGGGTACACGCGGCGAGACCTTCGGCACCGATACCCTTTCAGCCCGCTCGGCCAGCATCACGCTGACGAATGGTGCTCAGTCGCAGACATTCACGGTGTTCACGGATGCCTGGGGCACACCGTTGACTTACATTCGATTTTTCACGAATGCCGAGGTCAATGCGAGGCCCTATGCTCGGCATGCTTCGATGTCGTCGAACGACTCCAACGATCCGTTCGACGTCAATTTCCGATTGCCTGACAACTCGACGGGTGCATTCAAGCTAAACGGCAACCCGGACACTAATGCAGCGAACCGAGGAGTGGCAGCTCGGGCAGCCGTAGGAATCCCGCCGGCCCTGTTGGCTGCAAAATACAACTGGATGCCGGTGATTGCTTCTCCAGGTGCAGATCATGTGTGGGGCTCACTCAACGTCCTCGGAAAGCCGTTCATTGGGACCGACAGCAACCCGGGTCTGATGTTTGACGACCTCGCCACAGACAATCTTTACAGCTATCGACTGCGCCAGTTCGGCGCACGGGGGGATTGAATCATGCAACGCCTCCGACAGACTCGCGGGTTCACGCTCATCGAACTACTCGTGACGATGGGCCTGATCATCCTGCTCTTGAGTATCGCGGTCGTGGTGGCCAACTCGGCGACTCTCGACTCGTACCGGATCATCGGCGCTGGCGACAAGCTCAGCCAGGCCCTGCTGACTGCCAAGACCCGTGCCGCTCGCGATAAGGCTCCGCGCGGTGTGCGGTTGCTCGTCGGAACCGACGGCTTCCTCCGCGAACTGATCTACATCGAGCAGCCCGAAAACCTGGTGACCTCGAATCAGCTGCCCTCGCTGCAGAACGGTCTGCCCACGGGCATGCCGCCGTCGATGCTGGTGATCCGCTACCCGCAGCGCGTGCCCGGCGGTGCGCCCACCTACCCCAAGCCGGATCCCGCGGCCTGCCAACTGTTCCTCGTTTTGAACAGCCTCGACAGCAACGCGATCAGCACACGGTATGTGCTCGGCAGCCAGTCGATCGTCTCCTCGCCGGATCTTTCGGCGACCTTTGCCTTCAACAATGTGCAGGTGGTTCCCAACACGGCGCTGGCGTATGCACCGACCGGCACGACGGTGTACCAGTTGACAAATCTGGTCAACGGTGTGCCTGCGGCGATCAACAATCCCGATCTGGGCGCGGGCCAGACGCCGACGACTCAGGCCACGATGGGCACGTTTCAGACGACCTTGTTTGGCGTGTTTGTGGGTTCGGGAACCGGTTATCCCGCGCGGCCGCTCGCCGGGGAGCCGACCATCATTCTTTCGAAGAACGCCGCGGTCGATCCGCTGGCGAGTTTGCCGCCGGTTGTGCTCGGGCCAACAGATAAAAGCATCGACATTATGTTTTCGCCGAGCGGGCAGGTGATGTACCGCAGCGAAGGACTGATTTGTTTCCTGGTCCGCGACACGTTCAAGTTCACGCCGACGGTGGGCACGGTGGTGTCGTCGTCGCAGAACTACACCGCGGCCGGGGAAATGGTGCTGGTGACGATCTATCCGAAGACCGGCACGATCGTGACCAAACCGGTCGCGGACCCGAACGGCTCGGACCCGTACCAGTTCGCCAGAGACGCGATCAACACTGGTCTTTAGACCGGGAGAACTGTCATGACACGACATGGACTGACACTGATTGAAGCGCTCGTGGCGATGTTTGTCGCCGCGATCGGGATGATCGCGATTCTGACACTCTTCCCGCTGGGCGCTCTGCAGATGGGGCAGGCGCTGAAGGATGGCCGCTGCGCGCAAGCCGCTCAGCAGGCGGATGGACTGATCCGCTGGTACTGGGCGAAGTATGAGCCGGACGGCAACGCGGCACGGCCCATCCAATATGCATTCGAGAAGGGCGATGGCGGTCTGCCACCCATCACCAGCGGACCCAGCTATCCGGTGCTGTTCGATCCTCTCGGCACCAGCGATCTCACGACATGGCTCCCGCCCGTCTCGCGGGCTCGGGTGGCCGGGTTGGCCCATCTCCCCCGGCGCACGGCCTATGATTTCGGCTCAGGACCATTGACTCCCGCGATTATCAACAATCCCAATACTGAGCGGTATTTGTTTTCCAATGGTGGACCGTTTGGCAATATTGCCAACAACAATTCCCGCATGCAGCTTCGATTCTCAATGTTGCAGGATGATCTCACCTACTCTGAGCAGTCCGGTGCTCCGGCTCCGGGTGTGGATGTCGAGCGGGGCGGGCGCTACACGTGGACCTGGCTGCTGCAGCGGCCCGACAATGCCCAGCGTGGCATCGTCGATATGAAGATCCTCGTCTACGATCAGCGGCCACCGTTCTACAGCAACGGCCTGACCGAGACGAGCTACAACATCGCCGGAACCGCTCCGGGTGGTGCTCCGATTCGCTTTGAGCCGGGTTCGACGAGCCTCATTGTGCCTTATGGCAGTGGTGTTCGCCCCCCGATCCAACGCGGCCGCTGGGTTTGTGATGCGACGCTCAATGCCGACGGCAATCCAGCCCTTCCGCTGCGTCATGCGAACTTCTACCGCGTCGTCTCGGTGAACGAAGACACGCCCGGCTTTCTTTACCTCGAACTCGAAAACCCGATCACCCGCAGTGACATCTACACCAATGCCTATGCGGGCACGCTGGTCGTGTTCAATGGTCTTGCGGAAGTGTTTGACCGGGCGTCGTTGACGGACACGGCGACACGCTGATTTATTCCCGCCCATCCTTTACGGAGGCGACTGTCATGAGAATTCCGAAGTCATCCCGCCACGGCTTCACGCTGGTGGAAGTGCTCGTCGCCGCGGGGCTGAGCATTCTCATTATGACCGTGGTCACGCAGGCGTTTCAGCGCGGCATGCAGACGCTCAGCCAGCTGAAGAGCATCGGCGAGCTCCAGCAGCACCTGCGCAGCTTCGAATCGGTGATGCGCACCGATCTCGAATCCGAGCACTTCGTGAGCCGCTCCGGTCCGCGTGTGAGCGATCAGCGAATCGAGAAACTTCAGGGCGTGACCGACCCGGAGTTGGTGCAATGGCGTCCGCCCACCATGGGCTTCTTTTCGATTCGCCAGGGTTCCAAGAGTCTGCCGGAGGGCTTCGACGCCGACCAACTTGTGAGCACGCGGGCGTCGAATCACACGCTGCACATGACGGTGAAGCGCAGTGGTGCCCAAGCCGACAAGTCGTTCAGCACGACGCTGTCGCCGAATATGGCAGCGGGCTGGACCAATACGATGTCGTCGATCAGCCTGAACCAGGTAGCCACGCAGGGCAACGCGTTTGTGAGTGACTGGGCAGAGGTGATTTACTTCCTCGACACGACACAATCGATCGGCACGACTCCGGGTGGTGTGCCGCTGTACGGCCTCTACCGTCGGACACGGGTGATCTCGAATTCGGGCACGCCGTCACTGACATCGTGGACCGCGGCGACTAGCGCTGGCATGACCGCCAAAGACCGCTCGCACTGCCTGGGCGTGAGCTACTCACCGCAGCCCGCCAACGCTGGCAATAACAACGTCGATCATGCGATGAACAGCCCCCGCGCCTGCCGCAATCCCCACAACCGCCTCGGCGGAATGGCGCAGAACCGCGTGGGCATGGCCGACTTCGATACTGTGAGTGCTGAGCATTTCGTGGATAACTCCGGCAACGTCCAGTACACAGGTGCCGACCTGTTGCTCGGAGATGTCATCTCGTTCGAGGTCAAAGCCAACTGGGACGGCGGCACGCTGGCGCCCGGAGGCAATGATCTGGCTCTGACCTATGAGTATCCGTTCAGCGACCTGCCGCTGCAGAACCGCAACCAGTTGCTGAACGGACAGCGTATCTACGATACCTGGTTCGACGACGCGAACGGCACCTGGCTCCGGCCCGACACCAATCCTGGTGGCGTCGGCACGACTAATATGATTCCGCAACTGATGCGGGTCCGGGCCGTGCAGATCAAGGTCCGCGTCTGGGACCGCAAGAACAACATGGCCCGACAGGTGACGCTGATTCAGGATCTTTAAGTGGATAAGGTTTCGCCTTCACGACACGCGTACGACAGGTGCTTTATGATGACGACTGCACGAACCCATATCCGCCGCGGGGCGATCCTGCTGATCGTGCTCGTGCTGCTGGCCCTCTTCGCCGTCGTCGGTCTGGCGTTTGTGATCTACGCCCAGGCCGAGGCGACCAACGCGCGCATCTTCCGCGAGATCCAGAGCAATGCGTTCGATGCGCCGCCCGATCCCAACCCGCCCGTCACGGCGTTCCTCCAGCAACTGATCTACCCCGTCCCCGATGGCGGCGGTGTGACCAGTGCCCTCCGCGGCCACGAGCTCTCCCGCCTCATCTACGGCTACAACCCGAATACCACCAACAACGTCCCCTACAGTGGCATCGGGCTGTTCGCACAGATGGTGGGCAGCATCGACCGGCGCAACGTCATCAACTACACGGGCATGCTTCCCGGCGACACGGTGTTCGATCCCGAACATACCGGCAGCCGCCTGGCGTCCGCGGTGCTTGCTGGTACGCCCTCCACCGGTAACTATGTCGGCAAGAATGCCCCATACACCTATCCCGATCGCAACAACACGCTCCTCGCCATGCAGGACCCCGCAACGGGTCAGATCGTGGTGCCGTCGTTTCATCGGCCCAACCTGTTCGGCTCGCTGGACTCGGCGAACCCCAACTGGAGCAATAATGCGGGCCGCTACATGATCCTGCGGCCGCGGCCGTTCGATCATCAGTTCGACAGCGGCGATGGCCGCGGCTTGGTCAGCGATCTCCCCTTCCCTCCGGCGAACACCGACGGCACGATCACGGGCGACGTGCAAAACATCCGCTGGGCCAACGGCGTGCAGCGCAATGACAGCGTGTGGATTCACGCCAACCTGCCTCCGGTGCTCTACCGCGGTCGCTATGTGCAGCCGCTCGTCGCAGCGACGATCCTGCCGCTCGATGGTCGCGTCAACTTCAACGTTGCCGGCAATCACCGCGACTTCAACAACGGCCATGCTTCGCACCACGGTTACGGCCCAGGGGAAATCAATCCCCAGCCGGTGCTGATCAACACGCCTGTGGTGCCGCCCGTGCAACCGAATGAGGGTCAGTTCCTCACCTACTACCGCTACGGGAACAGCTACCTCCCGATGAGCGCGTCGGGTGCTCCCCTGCAGCAGACAATGATGCATGATCCCAGCATCCCCAACTTCGCCTATGCGGATTACTCGCCAATCAACTTCGATGTGCTGAACGGACCTTACCCCGTGCCGGTGCCCACCGGATTGCGGACGGAGCCGTTCTACCCCACGCTTGCGGGCTATGACAACAACATCAACTCCGGGCAGCACCTGTCACTGTACAACCCGTATTTCTGCACCGACGTGAGCACGGGCGGCGGTCGCACCCTGCGACTGTTCGACCTGCGACAGACCGCGTACCGCTACTCCGGCCCGCAGAGCCTCTATGCTCCGCCGCTCTTCGGCTTCACGCAGAACGATTCCAGCTTCACGGGCTCGTCGCCCGATCACCCGAGCAACCTCACGCGGGCGACGACGACCACGATCAGCAACAGCATCAGCCACAGCGGCGTGATGCCCAGCTTCGCCCAGCGCGGCAGCTTGTCCTATCCACCGGGGAACCCGCTGATCGCTCCGTCACCGTCCGCACAGCCGCAAACGTTCAACCCGACGGCGATCCCCGGCAACGGCGACACCATCCCCGGTCAGGGTTACCGCTCGGCGGCCTCGCTGCTGGGTCCGCTCGATCTGAATCGCCCGCTTCAGGATTACCGGACGAACAAGGGCGCGCCGCTGGCCGACCCAGTCAATATGGCCACCATGCCGGCACGCTTTCCGATCGCCGATGCGGATCGTCAGCAGTTCGCGAAGGATATCTTCGAGCGTCTGGTCGTCGCGACCGGTGCCATGTGCGACGGGTATCACCCGCTCACAGGCCGACCCACGGGCTACGCCAGTGCTCCCATCGGCTCTCCGCACTACAACCCGCTCCGCTATCTGGCTCAGCTCGCCGTGAACATCGTCGACTTCGTCGATATCGACGACATCTGCACCGGCTTCGCCTGGAATCCGGCCAACCCGGCGGAGATCGTCTGGGGCGTCGAGAAAACGCACCTCGTGGTCAATGAAGTCTATTCGGAAGTGACCAACGATCCGATGGATGCCTCAGCCCCGGCGGCCAACGAGGACTTCCATGTCCGGTTCTTCATCGAATTGCTGAACCCCCTCAACGCCAACCAGAACCACCCCGGACCGGTTGCGACCATGTCGTCGCCGATGGGGGCTGGTAATGCCAATCTCTTTCTCGGCAGTCAATCCGTCTACCGCGTGCAGGTGTTTGACGATGGTGTGAAAGTGCGATCGGATCTGTTCGATCCCAGCAATGCACCGGCGAACACGACCGGGAGCGCCTCCAGTGCTGCACCGAAGCTCACGGTGCCCATGCCGAATAATGCCTCCGCCGTGGAACCGAATGACGGCAACATGACCAACACGGGTTTCCGCCACATGTATCCGCTGGAAGCACAGCGAGCGACGAACACTGACACAGCGACCTATGCCGTGACAGCCAACGCTGCAAAGGATATCACGATTGATCGCGTCGGCCCCGACTCGCTGGTCTACACGGTCGGCAAGCGGAAGGATCCCCAGATTCGCGACTTGGTGGACAATACTCTCAACAGCAATGGCCGGGGCAAGCATGCCGTGCTGCTGCAGCGTCTGGCGAATCCGTACATGGCTCCGGGTCCGAACAACCCGTACATCACCGTGGATTCCATGTTCGACATTCTGGTGAATGATGCGATCCGCGTTGCCGAGGCCGTCATGCCACCGATCGTTCCGACCGGTACTCGGCCACCCGGCACGCCGCCGACGAATATGAATCAGTCGAAATCGCACGGTCGCCGGGCTCCGCTCTACGGCTACCGCGGTGCCACACCCCAGGCCAGCTACGCCGTCGATCAGCGCCGCAGCTTCCTCTCCCACAACACCAACCGCTTCCAGAACTTTGAATGGCTCGTTCACCACGACCGCAAGCTGATCACCGAGCTCGAACTGCTCCAGGTCAGCGGCTGCAAACCGCACGAGGTGCTGCACTACTTCGTGACCTCGATGACTGGTCAGATGGATCCCGTGGTGCAGCCGACTCAGAAGCAGCATCATGTCGCTCCCTGGACGCAGAACATGGCCAATCTGGCCCGCGGTCTGGAGATGCTCACGGTCAAGCCCTGGATGTATGGCATCCCGCTCGGCGGCCGCCAGCCCGGTCGCGTCAACGTGAACACGATCTGGCACCAGAATGTGCTCCAGGCGGTCAGCGACCCTCAGAACGGGCAGAACACGCCGTCGAACAATGGCAATCTGTTTACACCGACGGATGTCAACAACACCTGGACCAAGCTCCTCGCCAACGGCAGTACTTTCAGCCGCACGCCCGGGTACCCGAACGTCGGCAATACGTTCGACGAAGTGCCGACACCGGGCAGCGACCGACCGATCAAGTCGTTCGGCGTGGGTGCCTACACGGGTGCCGCCATCGCCCAGCAGGATGACAACCTGTTGCGGCTCGACTCGACTGCGGGTGTGAACCAGCCGGCTGTGTTCATCAACGACATGGCCCGGGCGCCGCACGCGATGCAGCAGTCGGAAATGCTCCGCAAGTCGATGAACAACCTAACCACCGTCAGTGACACCTATATGGTGGTGTTCACGATCGGTTATTTTGAGATTCGCAGCCCCGCGAGCAACGCCCGCTATATGCCGGTGCTGGGTCGCGAAGTGTTCAATGAGATCCCCGGCGATCTGCGAGTGAAGTATGCAGCGGTGATCGATCGCAGCATGCTCGGCGTGGCCCCCAAGCTCACCGCAGGTGTCAGCAACCAGGCACCGAACATTTTCATGACGGAGTTGGCTGCCGACTTCGATCCGCGGGCGAACACGACGCAACCCGTCGTCCTGCAATTCCGCGCGGTGCAGAATGCTGCCCTGGTGCCGAATACCGCGGTTGTCCAGTACGAAGGACAGACCATGACTCTGGTGAGGACAGCGAACCCTAGTCGGAATGAAGTGAACACGCTCGTCATCGGCACCGGAGGCGATGCGGTGGCGGTGACGATCACTCCGCAATGCACGATCACGCCTCAGGCGGCCGATGGAATTCTCCGTGTGACGTTCCCGGCAGGCCAGTTTGTACCCTACTACCCCGGCACGATCCCCAGCGGGACCACGCTCGTACCGGTCCCCCAATGGCGGAAGTATTTCGCCGGCGAATCGGTCAGCAGCGCGCTGCTCGGCAACCCCGGCCCGCAGACCAATTTCGATGTCAACGCACCGGAATACAAGCAGGTGATCCGCGACCTGGTGCCGCTGACTCCGTAACGCAGTGCCCGGCGGAATGCTGAATTCCGCCGCGTGCCACTAGTCAACCCGCGTCGCCGTGGAGTAGAATCGGGCATCCCTCATTGCGAAGGCGCAGGATTATCGCCGATGCCCAGCCCGTTTCCCGGCATGGATCCTTTTCTGGAAGAGCCGCACCGCTGGCTGCTCTTCCGCCACCAGTTCGTGACCGGGCTGTACCAAGTCCTATTGCCGGGTCTCGTCGACCGCTACCGGGCCCGTGTCTGCAGTCGCGGATTCACGCTCGAGCTTCCACTCTTCACCTCCGTCCAGCGCGATCCGCACAGCGAGGAGCACATCGAACTTCGCGACCGATCCGACGGACAGCTTGTCACACTCATTGATGTCGTGAGCATCGTGAATCGCACGACAGCGACAGGTCGTGAAGCGTATCTGGAGACGCGGCAACTTGCGGAAGCTCAGGGCGCTGCACTGGTGGAGATCGATCTCCTCACGCAGGGCACGGGGATGCTCGATTATCCGCGTGAGAACTTGCCGGAGTTCGACTACGCTGTGACGGTGACTCGCCCGGGGACACCGGGCCGGTACGAAATTTACACAGCGACGCTGCAGAAGCGCCTGCCCAAGTTTCGCGTGCCACTTGCTCCGGACGATCGCGATACGGCTCTGGAGTTGCAGGATGTCTTTCGCCGTGCCTACGATCTCGGCGGCTTCGGAGCAAGCATCGACTACAACAGTGACCTGCCGCCGGAAGTCAAATTTTCAAATGCAAACCATCAATGGATTGATTCCTGGCTGACGCAGCAGAAGCGGCGGTAAAGCTGCGCCTGTGCTTTCGCCGTCATTTTCGCTTCGCAGTTCAAATCTTGCCAATCTGCCGGACACAATTCCTTTCCCGCCGTCCGAGCCCGTACTCGTGTGGATAGTTCGGACTATAGAAGGTCTAGCCCGCATTTTTCACGGGCCTTTCTTCTCCGCGTGATTGTAGCTGTCGGACGGTTGTGGCGTGGTGGGATGGTCCGGATGCGAAACAGCCCCCTTACCCCCATCGTTGGACGGGCGGTGCGGAGTTCGATCTCGG
>JBGSSZ010000335.1:0-2301 GCA_041736785.1 Limnoglobus sp. | reverse complement strand
GTGACCGGGCTCGCGTTCGAACTGGTGAGCGTGTTGCCCGTATCGTTGGTGAACGTGCCGCCGGGGCCAGCCGTCAGCGAGACCCCGCCTCCGCCGATGGTAAACACCTTGGCACCGCCGGCGGTCAGAAGGATGTCGCGCCCGGCTGTGGCGGACACATCGCCGCCGCGGGCGTTCAGCGATGACGCGCCTGGCCCGCTGATGATCAAATCGCGACCTGCGTTCACGACCATGCTGGCATTGGTGCCATCGCCGAACTGATTGGCGTTCGCATTGCCGAAGCTGCCCGTCTGCCCGAGGAGGACGTCTTGGCCGGCGGAGATCGTGACGGTGCCCGCACCGAGATTCTGGATCGACTCCTGGTTGCCGCCCAACTGGATGTCGGAGGTCGGACCTGTCGCGATCACGGAGACGTTGGCCTGGCCCTGGATGTTCTCGCCGTTCGTTGTGATGGTAATGCTGTCGGTATTCGTCAGGCTGATGTCGCCGGTGGGTCCCATGACCCGGACTCCGCTGAGAGCGGCGGAGACCCCGCCGATGATCAGGCTCCCGATGTTGGCGATGAAGATGCCGCCGCTGGTGGCTTGGGCTTCCAGGTTGGTCACCTGGGTCCCGATGGGTTTCGCGGCCGAACCGAAGCCGGTGGCGGCCGTGATCGCCAGGCTCGCCGTCAGGATGTTCAACGCCGCCCCGTTGCCATCGCTCACCGTCTGTGTGTCGATCGTGACTTTGCTCGCGACGTTGATGAGGCCGTTGAGGCTGATCGTGTCGGTGCCGGTGCCGGTAGTGATGGTCAGATTCGCGGCACCGTTGGCGTTGTTGGCACTGGACACCGTGATGGTGTCGTTGCCGTCGGCCGCGGTCGTGTCGAGGATGACATTGCTGGTGCGGAAGACACCGGTCGCGGCGAAGGGGGCGCTGGCGGTCGAGCCTTTGAAAACCAACGCTGCGACAGTCCCGGCGGCTTCGGCTGCCGAAGTGGCGGTCGCGTTGAAGCCGTTGGCGAGCGAGATGGTGTCGGCAGCGCCCGCCGGGGAGAGCGTGAAGGATCCGTGATTGTCAAAGTCGGCGAATTCCAGGCTCGTGTGACTGATGGCGACGCCGTTGACCAAAATACTACCGCTGCCGGCGATCGTGGCGCTCGGCGTGTAGACGGTCGCTTGCGTTCCGACGCCACGAACGCTCAGCTTGTCGGATCCGGTGCCGCTGTCAAAGCTGATGGCTTTGGCAATGGCGCCGCCGGTGTAGTCGATCACCAGCGAATCATTGCCCGCCTTCGTGGTGACTTGAATGGTGCCGAGAATGGCGGCGATCGCCACATCCACGGTGTTGGCGTCCACCTGGGTCGCACCCGTACCGGCCGCGAGCTTATTGTTCGGGTCCCGCACGCGGATGTTGGTGCCACTGCGGATGAGGGTGAGCGTGTCACTCTGGCTGCCGGCGGGATCGGTGACGATCATGTTGGCGGAGCCGTCGAGGAAGACCGAGGCATCGGGAGTGACGGTCACCTTGGCGGTGTAGAGATCGAAGGCCTTGTTCGCGCCGGCGGGGTTGTCGCCGGTGCTGTTGGAATTGTCGGCCCAGCTTCGCCAGATGACGCCGCCGTGGAACATCATGGTGTCGAAGTCGCCGAAATCGAAGAACCCGGCCGCGGCGACTGTGCCGTTGCTCGTCCCGGCACTGATCTGGACGTTGGTCATGAAGGAGGCGCCACCGTCGGTGCTGAGGGCACCGAAGACCTGCATGGTGTTGTTCCCAGCGGAGTTCCGACAGTCGTACCAGGTGACGGCCACATGACCTGTGGTCTGATCGACGTCGATGGCGGGCATGAACTGGGACTTGCCATTGCCCACAAGGTCGTCGTTGATGCGGAGCCGCGGCGACCAGGTCGCGCCGTTGTTGTCGGAGAAGCGGACATAGACGTCTGTGTCGTTGCTGACGGTGCTGGGCCGGTCGACGTAGACGAGGTAGGCGCGGCCATGGTTGGGGCCACCGCTGCGGTCGTAGACGACGTTGGCCTCAGTGTCGATGCTGCGATCGGGCTGCGCGGGGATGTCGGTGAAGGCTCCGACATTCGTGCTCGAGGCGATGGTTTGGGCGGCAAAACCGCCCGTCTGGAGCCCGTTGGCGTCGACATTGATCCGGATCGTGTCGGGTCCGTTTCCGCTGCCGGAGTTCTGATAGGTAACCATGACTTGGCCGTTGGGGCCGACCGCGACGTTGCCGAAGCTGCCATTGCCGCCGCCGGGTGCGAGTTGCGGCGCGGAGAAGGCACCGACGACGCCGAGCCCGTTCACAGAC
>JBGSSZ010000180.1:0-1620 GCA_041736785.1 Limnoglobus sp. | reverse complement strand
GCCGGCGGCGGCACCCGCGGGCCCGACCTCGCTCTCACCGACCGCCGCGTACGGCACGACTGGTACACCCGATGGATGCACAACCCACAGCGGATCGTCCCCGGCACCAAAATGCCGCAGAACTTCACCGATGGCGTCAGCGTCTCCAAGCTGCTCGATAGCAATGCCGACGCTCAGATCGAAGCCCTGTGGATCTACTTCAGCCTCGGGCCGGGTCTGCCGCTGCCGAGCGGGATCGTGCCGCCCGGCAAGGCACTGGTGCTGAACGTGGGGGATCGCCCCGAGATCCTGCGAACCTTCATGCCCGACGGTGCCGGCACGCGGCCCATCGCAGTCGGCTATCCCGGAGGGGGATCATTCGCCTTCGACAGTCACGCCAATCGTGTGGTGTACGCCTGGGAGGGGAACTTCCTCGATGTAACTCCGGTCTGGAACGCCCGCGGTGGCAATGAGGCCAAGCTGCTCGGGCCGAAGTACTTCACGCCGCCGCCGGGCGTGCCCTGGGCACTCACCAAAGAGAATGGCACTCCCAATTTCGCCAAACAGGCGGAGGACTACGCCTATGGCGCGCCCGTGCCATTCTCGAAAATCTTCAACGGCCCGATGCGGACGCATTTCCACGGCTACGCACTCGATGGCGACGGTCGACCGACCTTCACCTACAGCGTTGACGACGAGAAGGGAACAGCCCGCGTGCTGGTCGCTGAGACCCCCGTGCCGCTGAAGGCGTCCATCGCGAGCGGCCTGCAGCGATCGTTTGCAGTCGATGCCACCCAGGCGAAAGGCACGGTCTGGCTGCAGGTGGCTTCATATTCGGGAAAGCCGCGCGCGATCCCCGGCGGCTTTGTCCTGCCGCAGCCCAACGACCGTGCGATCGTGGTCAAGCTCCTGAACTCGCTGCCGGGATCGAAGTGGCTGGCCCCGGAAGGCAAAAAGGCACTTGCGATTCTCCAACTCCCGGCCGAGGGGAAGTACGACGTCAAGCTGGCGATCTGGAGCCTGCCCCGCGACGACGACTCACTTCTGAGTGCGCTCGAGCCGAAGTGAGCCGCGTGGAAATGGCAGAGCCCGCCTAACGGCGGGCTCTGCGTTTTGCACATTCATCCAATCAGCATTAGCCGACGAACAGGCCGCCGTTGAAGCTGCCGAAGAGATTCAACTGCTGCGTGATGGTGGGGGTGGCACCATTGGCGAGCAGGTTGGCCGCACTGTAGACGTTCACCGTGCCGCCGCTGTTGGAGCCGGGGCCGGTGATGACGTCGGCCTTGCCGTCGCCGTCGAGATCATCGGCTGAGACGCGGACGCCCGTGGCTCCGAGGGTGCCGTAAGCGAAGTAGTCGGCGAATGCTGTGACCGTGGTGCCGTTGCTGCTGATCAGCGTGCTACCGCTGATGACGCGAACGCGGCTGGCACCGTTGCCGGCACCCGTGATCAGATCGGCGAAGCCATCGCCGTTGACATCGCCGGCAGCGACGTAGCTGCCGTCGCGGAGGGTGGGCTCGTAGACGAAGAAGTCACCGGTGAGCTTGGGTCCGCCGTTGAGGCCGAGGCCCATGCCGTTGAAGAGTGCGATGCGGGGTCCGCCGCCGGTGCCGGCTGCGAAGACGAGATCGTTGCGGC
>JBGSSZ010000045.1:0-2354 GCA_041736785.1 Limnoglobus sp. | reverse complement strand
GGCGACGAGATGAACGTCGCCGTCTGCACGACCTGCCTCGCCGCCCATGCCGTGCCGCCGGAGTTCGATGGGCGAGCGGATGACTACATCGCTGCCGTCTGCGACTGGCTCCCCAAGCTGCACAAGGAAGATCTCGTCGATGCCGTGGATGCATTCTGCGAGCGGATCGGGTTCACGGCAGCACAGACGCGGCGCGTCTTTGAAGCGGCGAAGTCGCTGAACCTGCCAGTGAAGTTGCACGCCGAGCAACTGAGCCACCAGGGCGGTGCTGAACTGGCCGCGGAGTTTGGTGCACTCTCGTGCGATCACGTCGAATACCTCGCTGAGACTGGTGTGCAGGCAATGAAAAAATCTGGCACAGTCGCGGTGCTGCTGCCGGGGGCGTACTACTTCCTGCGGGAAACGCAGCAACCTCCGGTGCAAGCCCTGCGCGAGGCCGGTGTGCCGATGGCACTGGCCACCGATCACAACCCCGGCTCCTCGCCAGTGCTCTCGCTGCAGGCGATGATTCACATGGGCTGCACGCTGTTCCGCCTGACACCGGAGGAGGCCTTCCGCGGCGTGACGGTGAACGCGGCGAAGGCACTCGGCTACGCGGATCGCGGTACACTGGAGCCCGGCCAGCGTGCGGACTTCGCCGTCTGGGAACTGGACCACCCGCGCGAGTTCGCCTACTGGCTCGGCCGCAATCCCTGTCGGAGAGTCATCCGTGGCGGCATGGAGCGTCAACGATGAATGAAGAGGTTTTTGTGTTGTCCCCCGGGACGATACCGCTGCTGGTCAGTCTGCCGCACGTCGGCACCCACCTGCCGGAGGAGCAGAAGCCGCGCTATGTGGAACGGGCACTGGCACTCGAAGACACTGACTGGCATCTGGAGCGGCTTTACGATTCCGTGCCGGGTCTGGGCGCGTCGCTGATCGTACCGAAGTATTCGCGCTATCTCATCGACTTGAACCGCCCTCCGGACAATGCGCCGATGTACGCCGGGGCGAACAACACAGAGCTTTGCCCGACGCATTTTTTCACGGGCGACCCGCTCTATCGCGACAGCATGGAGCCGGATGCCGACGAGATCAATCGCCGTCGCGAACAGTACTGGCAGCCATATCACAACGCTGTGACCGGTGAACTCCAGCGCCTCAAAAACCAGTTCGGCTACGCGCTGCTCTTCGACGGCCACAGTATACGCGTGGAATTGCCCTGGCTTTTCCCCGGTCGCCTGCCGGACCTCAATCTCGGCACCGCCGACGGTCGAAGCTGCGCCTTGTCTCTGCGGACCCTCGTCGCGGGGCGTCTGAAAGCTCAGAGCGATTATTCGCACGTCGTCGATGGCCGCTTCAAGGGTGGCTACATTACGCGGCACTACGGGCGACCGGCGGAGAGCATCCACGCAGTGCAGATGGAGATGTGCCAGCGCCTGTACATGAATGAGTCGCCGCCGTTCGACTACCGCCCCGATCTCGCGGCGAAGGTGCAACCATTGCTCACGAGCATTCTCAAGAACATGCTGACTTGGCAGCCCGATGAATGATCCAAAGCTGCTCTGGGCTCCGCACGCCTGGCTCGACGGCTGGCGTGACCGCGTGCTGCTGCGAGTGGAGAACGGCCACTGGCGCGAAGTAACGCCAGACGTGCCCGCACCTGCGGGGGCGAAGATCCTGAATGGCCCGGCTCTGCCGGGGATGGTGAACGCTCACAGCCATGCCTTTCAGCGGGCCTTCGCTGGCCTCGCTGAGCACCGCAGCGCCGACCAGGACGATTTCTGGACCTGGCGTGACCGGATGTACGGCTTGGCGATGAAGATCACGCCGGAGCAACTCCGCGCAGTCGCGACGCAGTTGTATGTGGAACTGCTGCGGGGTGGCTACACACACGTCGTCGAGTTTCACTATCTGCACACGCAAACCGACGGCAAGCCTTACCCCGATCCGCTGACACTCTCGCACGCGCTGATCGCCGCCGCGGCGGATGCCGGCATTGGCTTGACGATGGCGCCAGTCGTCTACGAACGTGCCGGGTTCGAACGCCCCGTACTGCGGCACGATCAGATTCGTTTTTCGCAGTCGGCGGAGCAGGTCTGGCAGGCTTACCAATCACTGCCGAGGTCCACCACCATCAACGCGGCGATCGGGATCCACTCGCTGCGGGCCGCGTCGTCGCAGTCCTTAGAGAAGCTGCTTCATTTGGCAAAAGACGCCGACATACCGTTTCACATTCACTGCGCGGAACAGACCGGCGAAGTAGACGCCTGCCTCGCGGCCACCGGGAAGCGGCCCATCGAATGGCTTGCAGCGGAACACCGGCTCGACCCGCGATGGATGCTCACCCACGCCACCCACACGACGCCGGCCGA
>JBGSSZ010000585.1:0-2944 GCA_041736785.1 Limnoglobus sp. | reverse complement strand
ACGCTCTACTCCGGCAGCGATGCGGATGTCTGCCAGGCTGTCGCGGAAATGCTCAACAACGGCGTGGCGGTGCAGTCCATTTACGATGCGTTGTTTACCGCCGCGGGCGAACTGCTGATGCGGCAGCCGGGCATCGTCGCGCTGCATACGCTCACGACCCTGAATGCACTGCGCTATGCTGCTTCGCAGACCGGCGACGACACGCTGCGGAAATTGCTGCTCCTGCAGGCGACGTCCTTTGTGACACTCTTCCGGGACGGGCTACCCGGACGCGGCAAAGTCGGCGATGCGAAGGTGGACGGCTTGGTCGCAGCGGAATCGCGAAGTGAACTGACGCCCGATGTCGTCTTCGCCACGCTGTCGAAGAACAAGTCGCACGCCGCCAGTCAGGCACTTGCGTATCTGAATGACAATCCCGCCAGTGCGAAGGCGCTGACCGACACGGCTCGGCGGTTGATCTTCCTGAAGGGGACCGACGCCCACGATTACAAGTTCAGCGTGGCTGTGCTCGAAGACGCGACGGCAATCCTGCCCGAATGGCGCAACCGCTTTCTCGCCGCCAGCCTCTATTGGCTCAAAGGCTCCGCAGTCGCCGACTCGCCCCTCGTGCAGCGCACCCGGGCCGCTTTAGCGTGAGGGAACTGAGGCCATGATGAGTCGTGAAACAACTGCACTGCGGTCACGTTCATTCGACCAGCTTCGATTTCCAGCCTGGGATCAGAGCCGAGGTCCAGAAGTAGATGCTGAACGCAGTCCCTTCGAGGAACCATTTCATGGCAGGGTTTCTGACTCGCCGGGCGAGGAGCACGAAGGGGAGTGCGGGCACGAAGCCGCTGAGGAAGCCCCAAGCCATGGCGTAACCGACGGCCATGCAGAGGCGGTAGTAGGCGAAACAGAGTGCGATGAAGAGGCCGAGTGCAAGGCGGGGCAGCAGGTGCTTCCGCCAGCCGTGGGCGTCGCTTGCGAAGCCGAAGAGACGGCGATACGCGATGTACAGGCTCACGGGCCAAGTCAGGGCGAACGTGTCGAACCAAGCTCCGATCGCCGTGGTGCCAGCCGCACCCAGCCCGAACGCAAGCACGGCGAACATCACGATGCAGCTTCGTGCGGAAAACCAAATGCGGAGCAACATTCCAGCCACGGCGGCACAGAACAGGATCCCGATACTCCACACAAACCAGATCGCAATCTCATGGGTGTTGGGTTCGTCGTTCGGAAAATCCGGTTCCTTCGGCACGAGGCGGGTCCAGTCGAAGCCGCGACTCACTGCCGTGAGTGTCTGCGTCTGCCACGCGGGGTCAAGCTCGTTGGGCGAGCCGAGCCAGAGGCAAACGGCCTGCTTCTGGTCGCGGACGATCAGCCGTTTTCCGGCAAGCGCCGGTGCTGCCCAACACATTCCGCCACCACTCAACACCGGCATCCGGGCCAACTCCTCGAAGCGCTCGGCAGAGGCCCGGGCGAGGATCAGTGTGCCCGTCTCACTCCAGAGGATCAACTTGCCATCGGCGTGGATCACGCTCGCTTGGCCGACCTGATCGGTCGTCCAACGAACCTTCCCAGTGGCGAAATCGAGGCACTTGAACGTGCCGCGTGAGGTGCGATGAGTGCTGGCCTGAGCCTGCTGAATGTCGAAGCCGTAGACCGCACCATCGTGCAGCAGACTGGAGCAGACGTCGTTGGAGAACTGCCGGCCGCTCCAAAGGGGCTTCGCCGTGACTGTGTTTGCGGTTGTGGACAACCTCCAAGTCTGCGAGCCGACGCGGAATGGCGATGCCACCAGCAGGTGCTGTCCGTCGAAGAGCGGCCACGCCGCGTGTTCGTCGTAGCTGCTGGAGAGTCGTTGCCGCCAGAGCCGTTCACCGGACTTCGCGTCGAACAGCATGAGACTGTTTTCAAGGAAGCCGACGATGCACCGCCGACCATCAAGCGTGATCGGGTAGGCGGGGCAGTAGCTTGCTGGTTCATCGCCGGCGGCCCAGAACGTGCGACCATCTTCGACACTGAGAGCGACCATCGCTGAATTCGCGCCACCGACGGGCAGATACACGCGGCCGTCTTCAACCGTTGGCGTCGAAGCGTAGCCGAACTGAGTGCCGCGACTGCTGCCAAACCGTTCGCGGACGTTCACAGTCCAATGCGTGTGACCCGAGGCGGCATCGACGCAGCCGACGTTTCCTGTCGGAGTGGCGTAGAAGATCCTGCCACCGCTCCAAGTCGGGCTGGCGTACGGACCCGGATACATGCCGCCCGGCTGCCAGGGCCAATCGACGCGCTCTGTCCAGATCTCCTTTCCCGTGTCAGCGTTGAGTGCGATCAGGAACATACCGGCGGAGGTCTGGTAGAGCGTAAACGCTCGCCCCTCCGCGATCACGAATGCCGAGTAACCCGGCCCCAGTTCGCGTGTCCAAAGCACCGGCGGCCCCGACTCCGGCCAGCGCTCCGCGAGCCCGACTTCGATCGAATGTGCGTCGTACACCGGACCGCGAACATGCGGCCAGTCCGCGGCAACCGCAAGCGCAGCCAAGATCAGCACAAGTCGAGTCACACATCCCTCGATTCGGAATGCCCGGCACGCAATACTACCACTCCACGACAATTCGCGTTTCGCGAACGCGTTAACAGTTTGTAAAATGAAGCCCGTGCGATTAAATCCGATTCGCGTGTGTCTTGAAGCCTGACAAAATAGCTCCCTACGTCAGCGGCAGTGGGGTTGAGCTGTTCAAGAAAGATGGCTTGGATCAAGGTTGGGTAATTACTCCGACCACCCTTGAGTCCAAGCCATGCGGTCTTTCAGGACGAGGTCGATGTGAACACCAACCCGAAGATCTGAGGTGCTGAAGGTTTGACGGACAGGTCAGCTAACTGTTAGGCTCGCGGCGGGAAGGAGTCCCGATCGTGGCCAAGACCGCATCCGCCCCCGCCAAACGGCGGCAGTTCACCGAGG
>JBGSSZ010000016.1:0-9978 GCA_041736785.1 Limnoglobus sp. | reverse complement strand
GCCCGCCGCCGCGTGGTCCGCGACGACCGCCGCCACCTTCCTTCGCCGTGGCTCGGGCGGCTTTCCGCTCCTCCGCGTTGAGCCAACCGTTCTTGTCAGTGTCGAATTTCTTGACGAGTTCACGCGTCGCTTGCTGCGGCGGTCCACCGAAACCGCCACCCCCCGGAGGCTGCGCAAGTGCGAAAGGAGAGAACAGCAAGGCAAGGACAGGCAGACCGCGGTTCAACATGGCACAATCTCAGAGTGGAGTATTCATTATAAACGCACACACTCGAATCGCCGCGACGCACTCATCGGGAATTCAGATTTGCGTCAGACCGCTTTCGACTCGATCTCGTCGTCCAGCATATGCTCGCGCACCCGAGCCGCCAGTAGCGACACGGCTTGGGCATTGTGCAGTTCCCACGGTACGACCACGTCGGCAAATCGCTTGCTGGGCTCGACAAACTGATCGTGCATCGGCCGCACGCTGGTGTGATACTGCTGCACCACCGATTCCAGTGTACGGTCGCGCTCGGTCATGTCGCGCTGCACCCGCCGCAGGATTCGCAGATCGGCGGGAGTGTCGATGTAGACCTTGAGATCAATGCGCTTGCGGATTGGTTTCACGTGAAAGAGCAGGATCCCCTCCACGAGCAGCACCGGCGTCGGCTGCACACACACGGTCTCCGCACACCGGCAGTGGTTGGCAAAGTCATAAGTCGGTCGCTCGATCGCCCGGCCATGCTTCAAGGCATCGATGTGCTGGATGAAGAGATCGCTGTCAAGCGTCTCGGGATGATCCCAGTTGGGGCTATCGCGGTGATCCTCGGGCATCTCAGCACGATTCAGATAGTAGGCATCGTGCGGCAGGTGACCCACTGCACCGCCGCACGCCAGCAGACGCTCCACGAGCGTGGACTTCCCCGAACCCGACCCGCCTGCGATGCCGATGACGAACATGGATCAGCCTTGGACCGCGGGGATGAGGAACGTGAGATTGAGGGCGATGCCCACAACCAGCGTCTTCGCCGAGTCGCTCACGGCACGCTCCCTGACACACCGTTGAACTATGAATGCAGTCCGCCGCTTGCAATCGCTGTGGCGTTCTCCGACGATTCCAACTAGAATCGCGATTGAGACCCTTCACCCCGAACCACGAGGTACGCCATGCGGACGGCGATCATGATTCTGACCTGTACTGCCAGTGTTCTGGTGGCGGCCCCGGTACCCGCCGGGCCCACCGATGCCGAATTGAAGGAGAAAGCCCTCAAACTGAACAAAGATGCCTCCGATGAAAGCTCGGCGAATGCCAAACTGAAGGAACTGAACAAGGACAAAGCCAACACGCCGAGGCTTGTGAGGGTTGCGGAGAAAGTGGTGAAAGATGCGAAGTCGGGCGAGAAGCCGTTCCGTTTTTATGCCGCGCTGGTGCTGGCCAAAGCCGCCAGCTATGCCAAGGAACATGATGCTGCCGAAACGTTCTATCAGTATTCCACGGACAACGCGATCAGGGATCTGAAGTCAGGCAAGTACATTGTATTGGCGGGGGTTTCGCAAATCGACTATTACCTGAGTCGCAAGCAGTACGCGAAGGCCATCCGGACCTGCGAACGGCTGCTCGATGAGGACTACGACGATGTTAAAAACCAGGCGATCTTTATTCTCGAAAAGAAGCTCCGTGCCATGGCCCGCGACGGCAGCGGTGACGCCGCTCTCGACGAACTCGCCAACCTGATGAAGCGCAGCCGCAATCCAAGCGTACTGCTCATGAGCCTGAAGGGCGGCATCCAACGCGAGGCCGGTAAATTCAGCGATGCCGTGGACACCTACAAAGATGCCCTCGAAAAACTGCAAGCGGATGAGAACATCCCAGAGGAGGCCAAAAAGATTTTCGGCTCGAGCCTCCGCTACTCCCTCAGCGGCGTCTACACCGAGATGAACAAAGTCGACGACGCCGTGGGCGAACTCGAAAAGCTCATGGAGATGAACCCGGAGAACCCGACATTCAAGAACGATCTCGGTTTCGTGCTCGCCGACAACGACCGCAACCTCGACCGTGCTGAGAAGCTCGTCCGCGAAGCGGTCAAAATGGACCTCGAGTTGAACAAGAAAGCCGCCGAAGAGGGCAAGCTCGATCCCGAACTCGCAAAGAAGGCCAATCCCGCCTATGTCGACAGTCTGGGTTGGGTTCTCTACAAGCAGAAGAAGTACGATGAAGCGATCAAGCATTTGCTGGAGAGTGCCGGTGCCGACGACGAAGAAGGCGACCACATCGAAATCTGGGATCATGTGGGTGATTGCTACCTGGCACTCGGCAAGAAGAAGGAAGCCCTCGAAAGCTTCCAGCGTGCGCTCCGCAGCGACGATGTGACCAAGAAGGACGCCGAACGCCGCCGCAAGGTGACCGAGAAGATGAACAAGCTCAAGCGCGAATTGAAGTAGCGTTCGATGCAGTGGAATTCCATCACGATCGCATCACGGGCAGCGGACGTATTCACTCCGTCCGCTGCTCCCAAGTTCGCCCTTTTATTTTTGCATCCGCACGGCGACGAGACTCTCGCTCACCCTGCGGCCAAGTTTTTGCCGGCACTCGCCGAAGCGGGCCTCGCCTGCTGCTGCCCGCACGCCAGCCGGACCTGGTGGAGCGACAAAGTCCTGCCATCGTTTGACGCGGCCCAGAGCGCGGAGCGGTATCTACTGGATGATGTGGTGCCGTGGATGCGGGCCACGTGGAGTTTGCCTGAGCGAGCCATCGCCATCGCGGGAATCAGCATGGGCGGGCAGGGGGCCATGCGGCTTGGCTTCAAATATCCCGATCGCATTCCAGTCGTTGCGGGGATCGCCAGTGCGGTCGATTACCATCTGGCTTTCGACGAGCTCGACGAGTTGCCGCAGATGTATCGCAGCCGTGAGCGGTGCCGTCAGGACACCGTCACGCTGCACGCGGGCGGCCGCGATTCACCACGGCATGTCTGGTTCGCCTGCGATCCTGAAGACCAAGCCTGGCATAGTGGCAACGATCGCCTGCACGAAAAGCTGAACGCGGTCGGTGTGCCACACACTGCGGATCTGACGACCAGCGGCGGCGGCCATAGCTGGGACTACTTCAACGCCATGGCACAACCGATGATCGATTTTGTCGTCGCGGCACTCGGCAAGGAAAGCCGGCGTCTGATGTGAGTCAGCGACCGTAGCCTTCGGCGGTGACGAGGAACCCGATCGGTTTGCGGTCTGCCACCGCTTCATTTCGCAGCGGCAAATAATCGTCGGGCGGAAACGCAATGCCCACCAGCACGCACTTCTTCGCGTCCGCGGTATCGGGCATCAGCACATAGTCCCTGTCGCCGACCAATGCGTGCTTGGCTGTTTTCCGTGGCGAGAGCGTGGCCAGGGGCTTGTTCACTTCTGTCTCGTAGACGAACGCCGTGCCCGAGTCCAAGCTCGCCGTGAACGCCTCTGGCCCGCACCAGGACAAAGCATTCGGTATGCCGGCACTGTCGTCGAGGTGCAGGTCCGCGCTCGGCTTTTCATCGCCCGAACGGGCCACGACGAATCGCGTGTGCGTGCCGGGTTGCTTGGCGCGATACGCCACCGCGATGCGGTCCGAGCGATCCATCGCGATGGCGAGACCGTCACCGCCGCCGTGGGGAAGGGACAGAATCGGCTGCGGTGTCAGCGTCGCGGCGGGCATCTCCTGCAGCGTGGCACCCGCCACGATCAGCATCGCCGAGCGGTTGGGCTTCATGGCACACGATGTGGCAGTGAGCGTGACGGTGCCGACCGAACCGGCTCCGATCCTGGTGCCCTCCCGAGCGTTCCAGCTTTCGATGCGGCCATCGACCGCCGCGACGATCACTGTCTTTTCATCGACGAACAGTGCCGCAGCGAGCGAAGGCGTGGGCACCTCCGGGTTGCCAGCGAACGGCTTGAACGGCGTGCCGAGTTTCGCCTTGGCGTTGAGATCGTAGAGCGTGAGTGTGCCGACGGGGCCTTCAGTGATGAAGTGGTCACCACCAGGGCTGAGATCGCAGGCCCGCGGCCAGACGGCATTGCCGACTTCGATGATCGTGCGGTCGATGCGTTCACCGGAGGCCATGCTGTAGCGGTCGACAGTGTCCTTGACGCCGGCACCTTGAAAACCAGGGTCGGACGCCCAGAGGATCGCCGCGACGGGTGAGTCTCCGCCAGTGGCGAACAGTTTGTGGATCTTGTCATACTCCGTGTCAACGCTGGCCTTTGCGGTCGGCTTGCGAAACGAGTCCGCTTTCTCTGGCGGCGGAGGCAGCTTCATGCCACCAGTGACTGAGGTGCGACGGCTCGGTTGCTTCTCTGCCACCTTCGGTGCCGCTGCGATCGCTGGCTTCATGTTGTCTTTCTTCGGGCTCTCCTGTGCGGTTTCATTCGCGGGCTCTTTCGGAACTGGTGCACTGGACCCTGCCGCCTGCTCAGGCGGCTGTGCCGGGTTCATGTAGAAATAGGCACCCACAGCCCCCGCAATCAGCACTGCGACGACGCCGAGAATGGTCAGCATCGGGCCGGCATTGCCCGATGAGGAGCGGCCCTTGCCCCCGGCACCGATCGAGGACTTGTATTTTGACTTCGACCGCCGGCCCGAAACGGTGGGTTCATCCGTCGACGAAACGAACGAGAACGCCGGCTCATCGACGACGCTCAACTGCGTGGACTCCTGACCGACATCGTCACTGACGGCATCGCCCGGCAGCCGGAATCCGTGACGGCACTTCTTGCAGCGCGCCTTGCGGCCCGCACTCCCCGCGGGAGCCCGCAGGATCGATCCGCACTGCGGGCAGGGCACTTCGACGGACATCGATCAGACTCCGGGAAATATTGCAAAGGCCATGCTGAGGCATGTGAAACAAGTCCAACGAATCTCAGCACGAGGCGAAACCCTCACATGTTCATGCTACCAGTGTCAGTGTTCCCATGGATTACCCCTTCAGCATTTCGTCGTGCCGCATTCCGCTCGGCGGCAGGTCGGCCCGGCGGCAGTTGGCGAGAGCGGCCTGGGCTCCAGACAACTGATCCGCGTCGTTGTCTTCCCACTCGATGTTCACCGCGCCATCGAAGCCGACGCGATTGAGCTCAATGAAGATGTCTTCGAGGCTGTTGGCATCGCGTGCGGTGCCGGCGGTGACGAAGTTCCAGCCGTTGGTCCAGTGACCCATGGGTCGGTGCCCGCCGAGTCGGCCCGCGCGACAGTGCTCCTTCGCCACCCAGACCCCTTTGACGTGGGCGCAGTGAATGTACTCGGCGAACTCGCGGATGAACTGCACGACGCTGACGTTCTGCCATTCGAGGTGCGAGCCGTCGAGATTGAAGCCGACGGCACCCTCGAAGCCCGCTTTCACCATGTGATTGATGTAGTCGCCGGCACTCTCGAGATCTCCCATGGCCCGTTCGCCGGGATGGCATTCGAGGTCGAACGTGATGCCATACTCCTTGCAGAGTTTCCAGACCGGGCTAAAGCGCTCGACGAGAAGTTCGAGGCTGACGTCGCGTACATCCGGGATCGCGTGGCCATCGATCTCCGTGGGCAGCGGCGGAAACAGGAACCAATGACTCCAGCAGTGAGCCGGACTGCCCACAAACCCCGGCAGTGCAACCTTGCGATTCTGCAGTTTAGAGAGATGCCCCGCAACGCGGGCACAGGCGAGCAGATCCTTCGTAGCCTCAGCGTGGATCAGTGTGCCGACCTCGTCGGGCACGAAGTAGGGATTGGTCCTCGGCGGATTCTTTCCGCTCTTTCGCCAGGCACTGTAGGCCTGTCGTGCTTCGCCTTTGGGATTGCAGAAGTTCAGCGTCTTCGCGCTCGGCTCATCCCCCAGCACCTGCCCCTGCAAGTGCGTGGCGACCGTGAAAATTTCGAGTCCGTACGACTTGGCTTCGTCGACGAGTGTTTTGGCATATGCCGCGGCGGAGGCATCGCTGTCAGCTTGTCGCAGATCGAGTTCCCAACCGGCAGCTTCGTAGCCATCGAAGCCGCTGTCAGCCACAAACTTGATCCACTCCGCGTGCGGCACGTTGCCAAACTGACCGCGGACCAGGCCGATCTGATGGTAGCTGCTCTTGCCATTCTTGTGCGTGGCGGTCTGTTTGAAGCCCATGAGAGATTCCTTGGTGGGATGCGGGAAGTCTATCCAGTCGCCAGCACCTGACGATAGTAGGCGAGAATCTGATCGACGACCGCCTCGGTGCTGAAGTTGGCCAAGCAGTGCTCTCGAGCCCGGGCACCAAGATGAGCGTGATCCCGACGAAGTGCGGCGGCGAGCACACCGGGCTGACTCATGTCGATCGGCACGCCACCGGGGCCGGTCATCCAGCACATCACGGGATGATCGTTCACCACACAGGGGAGCCCGCATGCGGTTGCTTCCACCAGCGCGATCGGCATCATCTCGAAGAGGCTCGCCAACACGAAGAGGTCTGCTGCACGATAGAGCTCCGGCATGCGGTCTCGCGGAAAACTGACAAGAAACCGCACGCGGTCGCCAAGCAACTGACGGCCTTCAGTCACCAGATCGTCGGTGTCGGGTTCGCGGCCACCCGCGACGATCAGATATGCATCTGGCACACTGGTAAACTCGCGGAGCAGGTAGTCGATCCGCTTGTGGTGACGTTTGATGGCGGCTGCGGTGAGGACCATGTGGGCGGTCGCAGGGATGCCGAGTTCTTCACGCAGTGACAGCGACGTGCCGGGCTCGTAGCGGGTGGTGTCGATGAAGTTCGGGATCGCGGTCCATGTGGGTTTTGAGCAGCCGCGGTCCTTCGCCTGTTCAAGATGCCACAGTGCCAGATGTTGCACGAAGTGGATGCGATTCAGGAACGAATCGGGCTCTTCCGTGCCGTGAGCGAGAATCACTTTGGTCGTGAGCCCGGCCTCCTGCACGCGTAAGGCGACGTGCGGATCCTGCACGTGAAGGATGTCGACCGGATTTCGCCGGAGTGCGGCAATCAACGACTTCGCGAATGTGGTCTGCTCGGCCATGTACGGCGAGCCATAACCCGCACGCCAGAGCAGGCGTCTGGGGAACCATCGCGAGTTGACTGGCGAATGGTCGCGCTGCCAGCATCTGAGCAGCTGCTCGTAACTGTGCTCTGCCGTGCCGCCGCCTTTGTACAGCACGACATTCTCGCCGCGGGCGTACAGTGCCGCAGCGAGGTCCGCGGCCCAGGCTTCGATGCCGCGTGCCACGTGCCCAAGCCCGCAGGACGCGACGGCGATGCGCAACGGAGTCATCTCGGCTCCTTGCCAAAGAATTCCGCCAGCCGAGCCACATATTCCGCACGCATCCGCTCGCGACTGAATCGACGGTCGGCGTCGGCCTTCGCAGCACGACCCATTGCCAGCCGAAGTTCAGATTCGAGGATCATGCTGCGAATGGCATCCGCGAGCTTTCGCGCATCACCAGCAGGGACCACGAACCCCGTCGTGCCGTCCGTGACGGCTTCCGCCATGCCGCCGACCGCAGTGACGATCGCAGGAGTGCCCGCACGCATGCCTTCCAGCACGGCCAGACTCAGATTCTCCGAACGCAGCGACGGCAGCACGACTGCGTCCACTGCCGCCAGAATTGCAGGCAGGTCGCTGCGCCAGCCGAGGAACCGCACCATCGGCAAGTTGCGACAGCGTGCTTCATACTCGACTCGCAGTGGCCCGTCACCGCAGAGCAAGATGCAGTACGGCGGAAGGTCCGTCGCCAATAGAGCGAGCGCATCGAAGAGCACGTCGTGACCCTTGATAGGATCGAACCGGGCTGGCACTGCGAACGCAATAGTGTCGTCCGATAGACCCCGCCCGCCCCGCACGGCGTCACGATCCACCTCTGTCGCCGTAGCCACGCCGTTGTAGATCACCGCAGTGCGAGACAACGGGTAACGGTAACGCTCACTCCACTCCCTGCTGACAGCTTGCGAAATGTGAATGGTGAATTTCGCAGCGTGCAGAGTCACGGACCGGGCTCGCTCGTCGGCCCAACGCGTCAGTGCGTTTCCTGGTGGGGGCGTCCAGGAGAGATGGTAGACATTGACCGTCGGCACGCCTGCCAGCGCACCCGCCACGCTCGCAGCTTCGGAGCCGTTCACGTTCACGATCAATCCATCGAGCCGCTCCGCTTGCAACAACGCGGCCAATCGTTTTGCGTCGCGACGGAAGCCGAGCCAGCGTTTCGCGGCGAACGGGATCAAGCGACGAATGTTGAACGCGGGCATCGGTGCTGATGTCGGAGTCGTAACTGGCTGGGGAGAAGTTGACTTTGCTGCGTGTGTGGGCCAGTCGCGAAGGCTCGCGGACACAGTGTCAGACGCGAGCAACTCACGCACGGCTGCGTCTGGATGCGACCAAACGACAGCGTCGGCACCGGCTGCCACACAGGCGGCGATGGTGTCTGCGAACTGCACCTCGGAGCCGCCGTGACCAATCACAGAGGTGAAAAAGCCCAACCGGCAGCCAGAGAAGGCCGGCATCATTTGCCGCGCACAGCGATCGCCGCGACGGAATCGCCCGCGACTGCGAAGCCATATGCGGTCATCACGCGATCGAATCCCGAGCGCTCGCGGGCCCCGTGATGAAACTCCACCGACAAGCCATCGACGCGCGACAGCCACGGGCAGTCTCCTTCGAAGAGGTGCTCCTCCGCACCCTCAATGTCGATCTTCAGCAAGCCGACGCGATCGAAGCCGGACCGTTCGATGATGCTGGCCAGGCTGTAACCGGGCACTTCGATGCCGCCTGCAGAGTTCGCAGCGACAGCACCGGCGTTGACGTGGCCCGGCGATTCGGGAGCCATGAACCGCACCGGGCCATCGCAGGTCCACGCGGCGGCTTGCTCCACGACGACCCGATCCCGGAAAGCAGCCGTATTGTGCGTGAGAAGCTCGAAGTTGGCGCGATCCGGTTCAAAGGCGAGAATGCGACAGCCGGGGAGCTTGCCCAGAAAATAGATCGTGCTCAGTCCGATGTTCGCACCGAGATCGATGATGGTGCTGATCCGCGGCATGGCGGCGATCGCCGGTTCCTGCAGGTTGCGCATGAAGACTTCATCGAACGTGTAGATGTCGTTGCTTCGCGGCCGCAGGCGGATGCTGGCGGAGAAGGGCGACTTCAGCGTCAGGTCGACGGTGTCGTCGTAGCCCACTCCGCCGCGGCGCTCCGCCACGAGCACGGACCGCAGCCGCAGAAGTGAAGGGAGTGTCAGATGCCGACGATATTTGCCGACAAATTGCAGCGACCATGGCAGGGGCATCGGTGTCTTAGCTCCGGACTCCGCGCAACATCGCACGGTAGACTGTGAAGGTATTGCGGCACATCTCATTGTCCTGAAATTGCTCGACGACGCGCTCGCGGGCCGCTGTGCCGAGTTGTTCACCCAGCGTGGCGTCGCCAGACAATGTACGCATTGCCGTCGCCCAGGCGTGCGGACTTTGTGCAGGCAACACGATGCCAGCCCCGCCGCGGAGCAGTTCGCTCACGCCGCCCACATCGCTGCCGAGCACTGCCAGACCGGTGCTCATCGCTTCGAGCAGTGCGTACGGACAGGCTTCGCAGAGCGAGGGAAGCGCGAAGACTTTCGCGGCGTCGAGCACCGGTTGGACCTCGCTGCGGAAGCCAAGAAAGCGGGCGTTCACTTTTCGCGCACTCGCATGGGCTTCCAGCGCAAGTCGCAACGGGCCATCGCCGGCAATGACGAGCAACAGATTGGGAAGCTTGTGCTGAATCATTGCAGCAGCGTCGATCAGGTCGGCGAAACCTTTGGCCTGATCCAGTCGTCCCAGGCCCGCGACGACAAACGCTTCTGCAGGGATCGCAAGCTCGCGGCGAGCGTCGTCGCGACTCTGTCCGCGCTGGAATCGGCTGGCATCGATGCCGTTGTGGATCGCGGTGATGCGGTGTGCCGGGATGAAGGTGCGACGCCGCCAGTCGCGGCCGGTGGCGTGGCTGACGGCGATGGCCCGGTGCAGCGAGCGATTGCTGACGCG
>JBGSSZ010000679.1:0-2058 GCA_041736785.1 Limnoglobus sp. | reverse complement strand
GCGAGGTGCTCGACTGCAACCGCATCCGAATCGTGCTGCAGCCGAACGAGGCCATCAATCTGTTCTTCCAGACGAAGGTTCCCGATGTGGATGGTGTCGGCTTGAAGCCGCGGGAACTGAGCTTCAACTATCGTGAAGCCTACAAGACGAGTGCGCTGCCGGAGGCATACGAGCGTCTGCTGCTGGATGCGATGACCGGCGACGCCAGCCTGTTCATCCGCAGCGACGAGATCGAGCGGGCTTGGGAGATCATGGACCCGATCATTGCCGCCGCTCAGAAGATGGGCCCGACCGAGTACGCCATCGGCAGCCAGGGACCCAACACTGCGGAGAAACTCATGACAGATGATGGAAGAGCGTGGCAAGCGATCGGGTAGAATGATCCGAGGAGGGCATTACGATGCCGATGCATGATTGGACAAAGGTGGACGCGGGAATCTACCACGACTTCCATCATGAATGGATCTCGGAGATCAAGCGCTCTCTCAATCGGATGCTTTCGAAGGATTATTACGCTCTCGCTGAACAGCACGCTGGGGGATTTGCACCCGACGTACTGACGTTGCACAAACCCGACTTCGATGCGGATCAGAGTGGTTCGACCACCTTGATCCGGACTCGACCCAAAACCTCGTTCCAGGAATCAGCCGCCGATTTCTACGCCCGCAAGCGGAATTCCATCGCCGTGCGCCACGTCAGCGGCGACCGCATCGTCGCAATCATTGAGATCGTCTCGCCGGGCAACAAGGACAGCGCGATTCGTTTCAGTGCATTTGTCCGCAAAGCCGTCGAAATGCTGCAAGCCGGCATCCACCTGATGATGATCGATCCTTTCCCTCCCGGCCCTCGTGATCCGCGCGGCCTGCATGCAGCAATCTGGAAGCGCGTGACGCAGACGCGATCGTGCCTCCCACCGAAAAAACCACTGGCCTTGGCGTCCTATGCGTGCGGCGATGAACTCCAGGCGTTCGTCGAAACGCTGGATGTTGGCGAGGCATTAAAGGACATGCCGCTCTACCTGGAACCGAACGAGCATCTACTCCTGCCGCTGGAACCGACCTATCAGCGTGCGTGGGATAATGTGCCCGCACGGTGGCAGCGCGTGATCGCAGGCTCGTGATCGACGTTCGACATCGATGCTCATGTTGATAAATTGAAATTATTATTCCTGGTGCTTCTCGATGCCGCTCTCGCTCCGCAACGATGCCGAGTTTGATTTCCTGTCGCTGGGTGCGCTCGTGCATCGGCTCGACCCGGGGATTATTCCGTTCCGCAAGGCTCGCTCGCTCGAGATCCACGTCAGCGGCGGCGAATACAACGTCGCGGCCAACCTGTCCGACTGCTTCGGCCGCAACACCGCCGTGGCCACCGCGATGGTGAACTACCCCATTGGCGAACTGGTGGCGAGCCGCGTTCGCGAGATGGGCGTCACGCCGTTCTTCAAGACCTTTGACCACGACGATGTGCAGGGGCCGAATATCGCCACCGTGTACAGCGACCGTGGGGCGGGCGTGCGGGCACCCATCGTGTTTTACAACCGCTCCAACGAAGCCGCGGCACGGCTGAAGCCGGGCGACTTCGACTGGAAAGCGATCCACAGCCGCGGAGTGAAGTGGTTCCACAGCGGCGGTATCTTCGCGGCACTGTCCAGCACTACCTCCGAACTGATCATCGAAGCGATGCTCGCTGCGAAAGCCGCGGGGGCGATTGTGTCGTTCGACCTCAACTATCGCGGCAAGCTCTGGAAGCCGCTCGGCGGAGAAAAGAAAGCCGTCGAGACGTTCCGCAAGATTGTCAGCCACGTTGATGTCCTCATTGGTAACGAAGAAGACATGCAGAAGGGCCTCGGCATCCCCGGGCCGGAGGTCACGAAAGCCGAGGAGTCGAAGCTCGATACGAAAGTCTTTTTCGAGATGATCGGCCGGACCGTGAAAGAATTCCCAAAGCTGAAAGCGGTGGCGACCACGCTGCGCGAGACGCACAGCACCAACCGTCACACATGGGGTGCCGTGCTGTGGCACGACGGCCAGGAGCTGGAGACGCCACACATGCAACTCG
>JBGSSZ010000669.1:0-12800 GCA_041736785.1 Limnoglobus sp. | reverse complement strand
TGTCGCGGTCGCAGGACAACATGAAACACGCGTGCAGAAGTTTGTCTGGGGCGGCACCCGCAGCGAAATCCAAAGCCGCACTGCCAAACAAGCACTGAATCTCCTGCGGCTCACCATGTCGGCGTGATCAGACAGAGTTGCAAAGTCTCCATTTTCTCCAGAATCCCTGTCGGGTGCAGGCCGGGTTTCCGCTTCTACCTCGTGAGGGGAGTGATCGCCTCATCGCTCCTCGGAAAAGCCCGCCGCGTCACCTTTTGCTTCTGGAGGCTTGAAGGATGATCCAGTTTTTCTGCGACGGTTGCCGTCGGCAGTTCCAAGTCCCCGTCGACTGGGCCGGGATGAAGATGCAGTGCATTACCTGTGGCGTGGATGTGCATGTGCCGCGAATGGATCCGCTGGACGAGTTGGAGTCGCCGCATCATCAGCATGGTGCAGCGTATTCACCCACGGAGCCGACGCCGTGCCTGATTCGCACACCGAAGTCGCGCTGGATTGTGCCCGGAGCCTGAGTCGCGAACCGCAGCACTCACACAGTCACGCCGAAGCGGGCTCCGAAGGCAGCGAAGTCGTTGGGGCCATCGATCAGGCCGTCGTTGTTGAAGTCGAACGGTGAGTCGGCGATGGTCTGGCCGAAGACGCTACCGAAGGCGGCGAAGTCGTTCGGTCCGTCCACGGTGCCGTCGCCGTTGAGGTCGCCGAACAGCCGGAACAAGCCACTGGTATGGCTGAGATAGGGGATCGCGAGCGTCCAGCGGCCATCGCTGAGCGAGCCGTATTCCACGCCACCGCTGACAGGGTCGCCGTTGCCGTTGCTGAAGGTGAGGACGACGCTGCTGACCAGTCCGCTGGCTGGTGAAACCGTAATACGGCCCGCGGCACCGGTCGTACCCGTCTGCACCACGATCGGGCCATTGGTCAGTGTGATCGCGCCCGGCGTCGCGAGCAGTTCAGCGTTGACAGGTGTGGCGAAATCGAGCGTCAGACTCGTCACCCGCGAGCGCTGCGATCCGCCATTGACCGTGACAAGGCTCACCGTGGTCGGTGGGAGCGGGTTCACGAGCAAGTCGGCGGTCGCGGCAAGATTGCTGGCGGGGAGTGCCAGGGAAGCAACGTTCCCGGCGAGATCTTTCAGTGTCGCCCCGCTGCCGAGGGCGATGCTGGAGACCGTCAGGTCGGGTGAACTCTGCCCCGCCTGCACGGTGTAGACGACGGTGGCACTGGTGCCGGTGAAAGGTGCGATGACGACTGTCGCGCCGCTGTCGAGTGTGAGGTTCAGATTGCCCCCGCTGAGCAGGACGAGCTCGCTGAAGTTGATGGTGATGCTGATGGCCTGGCCCGTGGTGTAGGTGCCGTTGGCGGATGCGCTGGTAATGCTGGTAGCCATAGGGAGTGTGGTGTCCGGGAGGAAGCCGAAATAGCCGAGTGCACGGCTGAGCACGGCGGTGCGGTTGCTGGCGGTAGTGATCGTTTCGAATGGGAAACCGAGGAGCACGACTTTACCGCGGCTGGCGCTGCCGGGGTGCTGAATGGCGGCATTGCCCCCGCTGCCGTAGACAAGAGCAGCGGTGCCGCCGCTCTGGGGATTGATCACATCGGGAAACTCGGCGTTGTAGAAGAGTGCGCCGTTGTCGAAGCTGAAGCTCAGGCCGCTGAAGATGCCCGCGGTGGTGCCGCTCAAGTTATAGCTGTTGGCATCGTCGCTGACGTAGCTGGCTTTCAGAGTGTTCTGGAAGAAGCTGGTGCCGTTGCCCTGGGCGGCAAGATCCCATCCGATCTCGGCCCCGCTGGCGAAGAAGTGCCCGCCGGCGGCGATGAACTGCTCGACCTTGGCCTGCTCGGTGGCATCGAAGGTGCGGTCCGCGGTCGATTCCTCACCGCTGATCCAGATCACGGCCGCGTAATCCGTGAGGTTGACCGCGCCGCTGATGACGGCCTCATTGCTGGTGGTGGTGAAGCTGAGCCCCGGGCGGCTGGCATCGATCGCCGCGCCGACCTGCACCGCGTAGTCGAAGCTGTTGCTCTGCCGCGGGCGGACCCGCTCGACCGTGCCGCCCAGCGCGGACTCGGTGGGGTTTTGTGAACGGCCGAGCCGGTCGAAACCGTTGACGATCAGAATCTGCTTGGGGCCCCCAGCCGGGAGCACGGCGAGCACCTCGCTCGGGGCCGATTCACCGCCAGCGTTCACCGCCACCACGCGGAAGTAGTAGGGTGTGTCGGCATCGTAGCCGGTCAGCGTCGCACTGGTGCCTGTCACGGGGGTGCCGCCGTCAAAGGCATAGCCGTCGATGCTGGCGTAAATTCGATAGCTGGTCGCCGCGCTGCCGATCACGCCACTGCTGACGGGGGCCGTCCAGTTGAGCGACACGCTGCCCACGGCATTGGACTCCGCCCGGACCGATGTGACGGCACCTGGAATGTTCGTGGCTGGCGTGGCGTTGCCATCGACCGCGCGGAAATACTTCACGAGTCCCTGATACGTGGCGCGGGCCACGGCGTCGCGGACCTTCGGATCCCGCATCAGTTCCGCATCGAGTTGATTGTCGTGGAACGCGACCTCCACAATGGTGGCATCGAACTCGTTGTTGATGACCGAGTTGTTGATCTCGCCGTAGGCGAAGCTGGGGCTCTGATAGGTGACGTTGGTGCCTCTGTTGAGCCAGTCGTGTTCGAAGACGCCGTTCTGTGCTACGAGATCGTTGTTGACTTCCGCGCCGAGCGTGTTGGCGAGGAGAAACTGATTCGGCGTGGAGGAGGAATTGCCGACGCCGTTGTGCAGTGCAACCGTGCCGCGGCCGCCGCCTGCGTTGGAGTGATAGCTCACGAACACGCGATCGCTGAGCGATCCGTCCGCCTGGCGGTTCATGTACTCCGCGTAGCGTGGCGAGGCCCCGATTGTGGCATCGCGATCATCGGAATTGGTGCGGTATTCCGAGTTGGGAATCCCCTGCGAACGGTCGACATGCCATTGGATCCAGTAGAGTGCGGCCTCGTCTTCGCGGGGTCGTCCGCTGACGCTGCCACCGCGGGAGATATCCCCCATGCCGTTGCCGAAGCGGATCATGTCCGCGATGACGTTGCTCCCGGTGGCTGAGGATTTGTTGCTGATCTCGACGTTGCCCTGCGTGCCGGCGTGGAAGTAATAGGTGCCGAGGTAGACGAGCCCGTTGCCCACGCGGCGATGATTGACGGTGACTTCGGTGCTGCCGCCGGCGTGGTTGACCCGGTAGAGTTGATCGGTGGCGCGGTTGCTCCCGGAGGTAGCCCAGGTGTAGACGGGGTAGAACCCCGCGACGGGGATATTGGGCTGGTAGCGGGCGACGGCGGTCTCGGTCAGGCTGGTGGCTGAGAATCGGTAGGGCACAGCGCCGGCGTTGCCGTAGTAGATGCCGCTGCTACTGTTGCTCCACGCGCCGGTGAAGGTGACTCCGGACGAGACATTGTCGAGGACGACCTCGTTGACCTGATGACCGATAGGTCGCAGCGGCACGACGGTCGCGCCGGCACGGAAGAGATAATCGGCGAGAAAATTCATCTGATCGATGTTGCCGAGGTCTTCGATGAAACCGTTGTTGATGCCACGCTGGAAGGTCCAGGACCCGTTGCCGAGGTTGTTGGCCGTGTAGCCATGCCCACCGTGGATGTAGGCGATTTTGCCGCTCAGTCCGCCTTCGGGCTGAATGCCTGTTTCAACCAGCCCGCCAGCGGGAACGATCCGGGATTCGAGAGTTTCGAGAGATGTCCAGCGTCCGCTCATATGCAGCCAGCCACGGTAATAAAGGGAATTGAACGAAGTGCGGTGGGGAGGCGTATGATAACATCTCGGATAGTCCCCGCCCCGCCGTCTCCTCAAAGCACAAGCTCATGCGGTGTATTGTACTCTCTGTCTTTCTGACCGCGCTTGGTTCTGCGGCACTCGCCGCGGATGCGCCGGTCGATTTCCAGCGCGACGTGCGGCCGATCCTCTCAAACTCCTGCTACAAGTGCCACGGCCCGGCGACGCAGAAAGCGAAAGTGCGGCTCGACACGCTGGCGCACGCCAGGAACAAGGACGCCATCGTTCCGGGTGACCCGGCAGCGAGCCTGGTGATTGACAGGATTGTTGAGAAGGACGAGGAACTTCGCATGCCGCCGGCGGATGCGGGGCCGCGACTGACGGAGAAACAAGTCGCGATTCTCAAAGCGTGGATCGCTGCGGGGGCGGAATACACACCGCACTGGGCGTTTGTACCACCGAAGAAGCTCGCGGTGACGGGGCATCCGGTGGATCACTTCGTGCGCTCAAGGCTTGTCAAGGACGGGATAAAGCCATCACCGCGGGCGGAGAAATCGACGCTGATCCGACGAGTGACACTCGACCTGATCGGCTTGCTGCCCACGACAGCGGAGGTAGATGCGTTTGTCAACGACACCTCTGCCGAGACCTATGAGAAAGTCGTCGATCGGCTGCTGGCGAGCCCGCACTACGGTGAACGGCAGGCACGGCACTGGCTCGATCTCGCCCGCTATGCCGACAGCAACGGCTACACCGTGGACGGAGCAAGAAGCATCTGGCCCTGGCGTGACTGGGTCGTGAATGCTTTCAACGCTGACATGCCATTCGATCAATTCACCGTCGAGCAGTTGGCCGGGGATCTGCTCAGGAAGCCGACGCAGCAGCAATTGATTGCGACCGGCTTCCACCGGAACACGTCGTTCAATCAGGAAGGCGGAGCCGACCCGGAGCAGTTCCGCGTCGAGCGGACCATCGACCGCACCAACACGACCGCGGCGGTGTGGCTCGGGCTCACCTACGGCTGTGCTCAGTGCCACGATCACAAATACGACCCGTTGCCGCAGAAAGACTATTACCGGCTCTATGCGTTCTTCAACAACTGCGACGAGCCGACGCTGCCGTTGAAAGGCGACGCCAAGCTGACGCAGCGCCTCAACGCGTTGCAGTCGAAGCTCGACGATCTCGAAGCCGCGGGAAAACTGGACGAATCGAAGAAGGTGGAGGCGGAGATCAAGAAAGCAAAAGGGAAAGTGCCGAGCACCCTGATCGTGCGCGAGCGGAAGACGCCACGCGAGAGTTTTGTGCACGTGCGTGGCGACTTTCTCCGCAAGGGAGAGATCGTGACGCCGGGCTTGCCCTCGGCGATCACCGAGCCGCCGGCCAGGGCACTGACGCGGCTTGATCTCGCCCGCTGGCTCGTGAGTGCGGAGAACCCGCTAACGGCCCGCGTTGTGGTGAACCGCACCTGGCAGCAATTCTTCGGCGTCGGCCTCGTCGAAACCGAAAACGACTTCGGTATGCAGGGCCGTCAGCCGACACACCCCGAACTGCTCGACTGGCTGGCGGTGGAGTTACGCGAGACGGGCTGGAGCACGAAGAAGCTGCATCGCCTGATCGTGACCTCGGCGACCTATCAGCAGTCATCGATTGCCCGGCCCGACCTCGCGGAGCGCGATCCGCAAAACAAGCTCCTCGCACGGCAGAACCGCCTGCGGCTCGAAGCTGAGATCATCCGCGATGCGGCTCTCAGTGCCAGCGGGTTGCTCTCCAGCAAGATGGGCGGCCCCGGCGTCTATCCGCCCATGCCGGCCGAGGTCCTCAGCTTCACACAAAGCAAAAAGAACTGGGTCGTCAGCCAGGGCGAAGACCGCTATCGCCGCGGACTCTACACCTTCATCTGGCGGCAGAGTCAGCACCATCTCCTGACAACATTCGACGGTGCCGATGCCCAGACCGCATGCACCAAGCGGAATCGCAGCAACACGCCGCTGCAGGCGTTGCACCTCGCCAACGACGCGGCGTTCCTCGAATTCTTCGCGGCTCTCGGCAAGCGGATCGAAGCCGACGGCGGTAAGGACAAGATTGGCTTCGCGTTCAAGACCTGCTTCAGTCGTCAACCTTCGAACACGGAGCGCGAACGGGTCGAAAAGTACATCGCCAGCGGCAAGGACTGGGCAAGCGTGGCGCGGGTGTTGATGAATCTGGACGAGTTTGTCACGAGAGAATAGTTCACGAGGCCCGACCGTCAGGGAGGGTATGGCACACCATGACTCCGCTTCATGCTCAAACCCGACGCCATTTCTTCCGCGACTGCGGTGTCGGCGTCGGTTCGGCGGCACTGGCTTCCATGCTCACGAGCGAGGCAAAAGCCGGCGGCATCCTCGCGAAACCGCACCACACACCGAAGGCGAAGTCAGTCATCTTTCTCTTCATGGCGGGCGGGCCGAGCCAACTCGACATGTTCACCCCGAAGCCGAAGCTCAACGAACTGAGTGGCAATCCGATCCCGCAATCGTTTATCGAAGGCAAGCGATTCGCCTTCCTCAAGGGCACGCCCAGTGTGCTCGGCACACCGCACAAGTTCTCGCGGGCCGGCCAGTGCGGCATGGACTTCTCCGACCTCGTGCCGCATCACCGCACGATCGCGGATGAAGTCTGCTGGCTGCGGGGGATGAAGACCGACGTCTTCAACCACGGCCCGGCCAAGTGCTTTGTGAACACGGGCAGTCCGCAGTTCGGCCGGGCGAGCATGGGCTCGTGGATTACCTACGGCATTGGCTCCGCCGCTGACAATCTCCCCGGGTTTGTGGTGCTGCAATCGGGCCCGCGCGGGCCACGCGGCGGAGCCACACTCTGGTCCAGCGGCTTCCTGCCCACCGCTCATCAGGGGGTGCCGTTCCTCAAGGGTTCCGCACCCATTCTCGATCTGGCGAATCCACCCGGTGTCAACACAACCCAGCAGGGAGAATTCATCGACGCTGTGAAAGATCTCAACACGCTGCGTCATGCCGCGGTGGGCGACCCGGAAATCCAGACCCGCATCGCAGCCTATGAAACCGCGTACAAGATGCAGTCGAGCGCCCCCGAACTCACAGACCTGAGCGGCGAGACGAGAGAGACCATGGCTCTGTATGGTGCCACTGCTGGCAAGCCGTCGTTCGCCAGCAACTGCCTCCTCGCCCGACGGCTCGTGCAGCGCGGCGTGAGGTTCGTCCAGCTTTACCACACCAACTGGGACCATCACGGCGGGCCGACCGAAAACCTGCAGAAGCACCTGCCCGAGATCTGCAAGGAAGTGGACCAGCCGAGTGCCGCACTCGTCAAAGACCTGAAGCGGCTGGGGAGGCTCGACGACACGCTGGTGATCTGGGGTGGCGAATTCGGCCGTACACCGATGGGTGAGGTCCGCGAGAGCGTCGGTCGCGATCACCACATCGACGCCTACACGATGTGGATGGCCGGCGGCGGCATCAAGCCCGGCGTCATTCACGGTGCCACTGACGACATCGGCTACAGCACCACCGAGGGCGCCGTCCACGTGCACGACCTGCAAGCCACGATTCTACACCAGCTTGGCATCGACCATACCAAGCTGACATTCCGATTTCAGGGCCGCGACTATCGCTTAACGGATGTGCACGGCAATGTCGTCAAAGAGATTCTCGCATAGGCCGTGGTACAATTCACTTCTGAAACTTGCTCACCATCATCAGAAACTCTTCGTTCGACTTGCTCTTGGTGAGTTGCTTGATGAGGCCTTCCATCGCTTCCTGCGGCTTCAACTGCAGCATACTCCGCCGCAGCAGAGTGATGCGTTCGAGATCCTCGGGGCTGATGAGCCGTTCTTCCTTGCGGGTGCCGCTGGCGCCGAGATTGATGGCAGGATAGATGCGGCGTTCGGCAAGTTGGCGGTCAAGGACGAGTTCCATGTTGCCCGTGCCTTTAAACTCTTGGAAGATCACATCGTCCATGCGCGAACCGGTCTCGATGAGTGCGGTGCCGAGGATCGTGAGCGTGCCGCCTTCCTCGAACGCGCGGGCCGAGCCGAAGAGTCGTTTGGGCACTTCGAGAGCCCGGCTGCCGACGCCGCCGCTCATGGTGGCCCCGGCGTTCGAGTGTTTGTTGTAAGCCCGCGCGAGGCGCGTCAGACTGTCGAGAAGCACCAGCACGTCGCGACCGTTTTCGGCCATGCGTTTGGCCCGCTCAATTACCATCTCGGCTAACTTGAGGTGGCTGGTGCTCTGCTCATCGGAACTTGACCAGATCACGTCGCCTTTGACGGTCCGCCGCATTTCGGTGACTTCTTCGGGCCGCTCGTCAATGAGCAGCACGATGAGATACATCTCAGGATGATTGGTGGCGACGGCAGTGGCGATATGCTGCAGCAGCACGGTTTTGCCGGAGCGCGGCGGCGCGACGATCAGCCCGCGCTGACCCATGCCGATGGGGGTGAACATGTCCATCACCCGAGTGGTGAGGGGCAGTTCGCCGGTTTCGAGGCGGATGATTTTTCCTGGATCGACGGCAGTGAGATCCTCCCAGCGACGGCGGCGAAAGTCCGCGGCGGGAGCACCTTCGATGGTGGTGATCGAGGCCAGTCGCGGCCCCTGCCCTTTGCGTGGCGGCTCAAGCGGCCCGCTCAGAAGGTGCCCGGCGTCGAGTTGGTATTTGTCTATGAACTGAGCAGGCACATACGCATCCAAAGGTTGCGTGCGGTAGTTTTTTTTGGGGTCGCGGAGGAAGCCGAAACCCTTGGGATTCCGCTCCAGAACGCCCTGGGCGGTCGGCGGCGCATTCGTCGTCATTGAAACTCAATCCGGGTCGAACCGAGGAACTCGAAACGCTGGGAAAGCAGCAAACGATGAGATCAGCGATATCACTATAGCCAACGGCTCGCCAATCGGGGAGATGGCATCGGAAAATACGCGCGGACCCGATCGCGTTGCGGAGCGGTTGCAATCGACCTGCGATGGCATAAAATCGGTGTGATGCATCCGTAGCTCAATTGGATAGAGCAATGGTCTTCGGAACCATAGGTTGGGGGTTCGAATCCCTCCGGGTGTACTTGAAAAACAAGGCTTTTTGGCGACACTCTGATTTCTCTGAGAGTCTTGTCCCTGATTCTTGTCCCTAAACTGTCCCTAAACGAGTTGGATAGGTCTTGGTATAATGGGAAAACCCGCCCGACGCAGCAACGTCAGACGGGCCAGTACTCACGAACCTCATCGGCCCGCGAGCGGTGGATCAGCCGTGGTCCCCGAATGAGGTTCTCCCATGCGAAGGCTCATCAAGCCTTATCTCAAGGCGTCCCACAATGCGTGGTACGTCAATCTCGATGGCAAGCAGATTCGACTCGCCGATACCGAGGGCGAAGCCCTGGAGCGGTACGCCGAGATTCGCAAGCAGCGGAAGAAGAACGCTCGCTTCGTTCCGCCCGGCGCTCCAGTTCCGTACACGCTCGGCCGCCTGAAGTCGGAGTTCTTCGCGTCGGCGTTCCGCGACCGCTCGCCGAGCACGAAAACCTTCTACGCCGCGAAGCTCGATCCTTTCGTCGCTCATCTCGGCGAAGACTTCCCCATCGCCGCCATGAAGCCGCTCCACGTCGAGGACTGGATCACGGCTCACCCCCGGTGGAAGAAAGGCACCGCCCGCCAGTTGTGGCAGGCCGTGCAGCGTCTTCTGCGGTGGGGTGAGAAGAGTGGCCGTACGCCTCACTCCACGGTCTGCGATTACCAGAAGCCCGGCCCCACTCGCCGCACCACGATCATCAGCCCCGACGATTACCGAACGATTCTGGCCAATATCCGCTCCGAGCAGTTCCGGAATCTCGTAACTGTCGCATGGGAAATCGGAGCCCGGCCGCAGGAGCTTCTGCGGGCGGAAGTCCGACACTATGAGCCGCGAACCAAGCGACTCGTGTTTCCCCAGGAGGAGGCTAAGGTCGATTCGTGGCCCCGCATCGTCTACCTCACCGATGAAGCAATCGCCATCGTCGAACGCCTCATCGCTCAGCAGGGCAACGGCCCAATCTTTCGCAATCTCAGCGGCCGGGCCTGGACTCCTGCCGCGGTCAATTGCGAATGGACTCGCGTTCGCCAACGGCTCGGATATGCCGTCATGCAGCAGCGGGGCCTCACGCCCACCGAGGCGGCGATTGCAGCGAAGATCCGGACCATGTCGCCGACCAGGCATGAACACGGAAAGACTCAGAAAAAGACGGCCGCGGAGCTTCGCGAGGAAGCCAAGCTCAAGTGCCGCCAGAAAATGGCGATTACGTTCGCCCCGAAATACTGCCTCTACAACTTCCGCCATTCCTGGCTGGACCGCATGCTCAAGAAGGGCGTCGATGTCCTCACCTGCGCCATCCTTCTCGGGCACCGCGATCCGTCGATGATCGCCAAGACCTACCAGCACCTCTCGCAGAGTCCCGACTACCTCCGGGCGGCGTTGAATAAGGCCGGGTGAACTTCGGTCGAGACCACGGTGCCCGTGGCCAGGTATTCCGTGACGGCGTCGGCGGGGATCAAAATCTTTCCCCGACCGACGCCGACCCGCTGGTGGCGAAGTTTCTTCGCGTTGCAAAGCGCGTAGACTGTCGCCGCGGAAATGCGAAGTTTCACGGCGGCTTCTTTAACGGTGTGAAGCGTGACATCGGTAGTAAACACGAGGAAGACTCCCTGGAATGAACGCGTAACCGCATCAGGGTCACGACAGACTATTCGCGAGGCATTTCGAGTCAGAGCGCCCCGTCCGTGGGGCTGAGTCATCCTTGAAGGTGCAATGATTACTTTGTCGTGGGCGTCGCCGCCGGCTTCGGCGGTTGCCCAGCCTTCATCGCCAGGAGTTGCCGCAACGCCTTCCAGGACAGAAAACATGGCGGCTCGCCCTCGAATGCGACGGTCATGCCGTCGCATTCCCGGCCCGTCAAAGCACAACGACCGGTGCCTGTCGAAAGCACCGTCAGCTTGATTGGGTTCATTTCTTCACCTCCTCTCCCGCAAATCAATTGCACGCTCGGCCCCCCTGCGGGGTCGATGCGAGCAATTGGGATTCACGTGTCTTCAGTGCGTCGTGCAACTTGTGTTTGAGTTCTGAAACCGACCAGGGCGGATCACAGCGTTCGTTCCAATCCAGAAGCAGCGGCAATGCTTCATCGAAGTTCAAACCGAACTTCTGTGTGAGCATGCATGCGGCTCGAAATGTCCGATCGTGACCACGTTCCCCGGCAATTGCGCCTTCAATTCGAGCGAGATAGGCCCGCGCGCGGTGAATGGAACGAATCGAACCATCGGCCACGAGAGGCGAAACGATTCGACGAGGTTCTTCGCATGTCCATTCGATCTTGGCTTCCGGTAACATTGGTGCTGGCAACAGACCCGGCCCGATCCATGCGTAGGCACCATCGCTTGTGGTTGATGGCGGGATCATTTCCAAACCGTTTTCGGCGCGAATGTCGAGCGCCAAGCCACGGATCTTCACGCGGTTGCCAACGACAACGTCGATGGGGGCGCGGTAGCCGAGGTGGAATCCACCGCGAGGCGTTCGAAGCCGATGAGGCGTATCGCCGCAAGCGCTGCGAACGTGTTCCGTCATCGCCGGGTCATCGCAGTCGAAAACGACGAGCCCCGAGGTGATAATCGCAATGTTGGTTCTTGGATCCGCAAACCAGTTGCGGTACTCCCCTTCTGTGGGTGCGACCGCTTGAAACTGTTTCCATTTCACGGCGGGTTTCTTCGTGCCCGGCCAACAAGGCAGACAGCGATAGCCGAGTGCCGCCGCAGTGAAAGCGATTTCGAGCGTGCCGGTGATTCTGCGAAAGTCTGTCGTCATGGTTTGAAGCATTTCGGAATTAGCCGACCTGGCTGATGCCGAGGCAGCGCGGGCAGTGGTAGTGGTGTTTCCATTCCCCGCAGGGGCAGACACCGTCGGTGAAAAAGATCGCATTCTCGGCGAAATCGCTGCATGTGCACCATTCGTCGAGCAAGCGATTTTCAGCCGGAGGTACTGCCGCGTCGGCAATTTCTTCGGCGTAGGCATCGCAAAGACAACGCGGCAATCCGCACGATTTACTCCAGGCGCGATAGCGCTTGCCTGACTTGCGATCGAGAATCGTTCGCGACCAGCGTCGCCCGCGCGGAAGGTTGACGGTGCTGTCGATGAGCAGTTCAAGCCGTTCACCGCTCGCTCGATCAACGGGCGTGAAGGGAGTCGCATCGGCCGGTGGTGTTAAGTTGGCATTTGCCATGTGGAAAAGAGTGAAAGAAATAAATCGCCTGTCGTGCAGGCACGGTCCGCACGGCGACGCCGCCAGCGCGGGGTCCAGGTGGAGGCCGCAGGCACGACCTGGACGCCAAGCCGGTGTCGCCACACTTCGTGGCCTGCACGGAATCAGTGGGAGATCGGAACGCACCGGAAATGGCGGTGCGTCCGAACGAGAAATGAATCGCATCGGCGTCAGCGCTGGAAACCGCAGGGCTGCCGTTCCGAAACAAGGGGTGCCGTCAGGGCAGCACCCGTGTTGCCATTACTTGCGCGACGGTGTCGGCATCCCGCGCGCTTGCCGTCGGAAAGACGACGGCGACGCAAGAAATGACACTCCATCGCGGAGTGGAACGGGAGCACGCCCCGAAGAACGCTCCCGAACATCCGTGTTCATGTCGTGATACTCAGAATGGCAAAGGCCACGAGCAACACGACGACCGTCGCATCGAACCACCAACCGATCGAATACGGAGTGCGTAGACGACCGGTTTTCGGAACGACGGGCGGCGAGTACGCGAGCCGAACGGCTTCGCGCACGACCTGTTTCGCTTCCATAGGCGAAATGGGAACCACGAGATAAACGCGCCTCGTGTGAAGCGCTCTCTGAACAGAACAACCCGTCTCGTCGGGAGAGCAAGAGGTTCTGTCGAGATCGAGTGAAATGCGTTTTGTGTTCAAAGGGGCAACGGATTTCAGCGGCCGCAGCCGCGGGGACGGACGAGCCGCAGCGAGTTCGGCCGGGGGTGCTGGGGGCGAAGCCCCTGGC
>JBGSSZ010000633.1:0-8374 GCA_041736785.1 Limnoglobus sp. | reverse complement strand
TACGACATCAAGGTCATCAACCAGGGCACCGGGCCATGCACGAACGTGGTGCTTGCCGTGAGCCTGGCAGATGGCACGACGACCGCTGGAGCCACCGGGCCGACGACTGCCCGCGGGCAGGGGCAGCAGATCAGCTTTGATGCGATGCCGGTCCTCGCGGCCAAGGGGGAAACGGTCTATCGCGTGCGGGTGCAGGGCTTGCAGGCCGGCGACCGCAAACTTCGCGTGCAGGTGTCGTGCGATGAAATCCGCACGCCCATCGTGAAGGAAGAAAACACCCGCTTCTTCAAGGACTGAAGACGCGGTTGGAATGACGACGCGGCGTTTGGGGATTCGCCGCGAAGTCGGGTTGAGTGCGGGGGAACGAACTCGTTACCATCCGGCTCGGACTGGGCAGACGCCAACCGAGTCGGTCCGGAACCAGTCTGCGGCTGCGGTGACGCATCCGCCGGGGGAGGACAGATGAGCGCAGGAAGTGCTATTGCAACTCGGACGCAGAACCGGGTCCATATCCGCTGGATGATCCGTCGCGATATGAACGATGTCTTACAGACCGAACGCCACAGCTTCGAATACGCCTGGAGCGAAGAGGATTTCCTCCGCTGCCTGCGTCAGCGGAACTGCATCGGTATGGTCGCCGAAATGAACGACCGCGTCGTCGGGTTCATGATCTACGAGCTTCACAAGAGCAAGCTCCACGTATTGAACTTTGCCGTCGCACCCGGTTGCCGCCGCATGGGCATCGGCATGCAGATGGTCGCCAAGCTGATTGCCAAGCTCTCGAGCCATCGCCGTTCGAAGATCACGCTGGCAATCCGCGAAAGCAACCTCGCGGCCCAGTTGTTCTTCCGCCAGGTCGAGTTCAAGGCTGTGAAGGTGCTGCGGAACTATTACGAAGACAGCAACGAAGACGCGTTTCTGATGGAACACCGCGTCGAGGAAGAGGCCGAGTGCGGCCCGATCAATCGCATCGCGCAGTTTGAAAATACCTAACAGAATGAGCGGTCGTTCGGAGTTTGGGTTCACCCGACTCCGACCACCGGCCATTCTCCCGCGGGGGCAGTTCCATGTCGATGAAGCGTAGCCGGAACGTCGCGGCAGGTGTCGTGCTGGGTGGCATGTTGGGCGGAGTCACGCTGGGGAGCGTGCTGCGTCAGGCGTCCGCCGGGACCGGTGATCCGCCGGTGATCGTGCTTCCTTCGGCGAAAGCCGCAGCGATGCGTTTAACGGCCAAGCCCGATCTGGTGCAGGTTCAGGCTACGACGCTGCCAAAGTCTCCGGTGCCGCCGGCGATGGAATTGCTGCCATTTCCGCAGACTGCCGAACCCCCGCGAGCGGTAAAGTCCGCCCCGCCCGTCGCTCCGCCCCTGCTGGTTGCACCGGAACAACCCTTGCGACCAGCCCCGGCTGTGCCTACCGTGACCTTGAAGGAAGCTGCCAGTCCGCCGCCGGTCGTGGTCAGGGAAGTTGCACCGATACCGCGGAATGACTCCGCGACTGCGAAGACTGTGGAAGTGCTTCCGCCGCCAGCAACGGGTCCGATCCCGTCGGCTCTGGCACCACCCGGAGACACGTCTATGAAGAGCGCCACCGCTGCCGCCCTGACCGCGATGATCGCCACCGGTCCTGTTGCCGCTGAAACACCCGTCATCGAGAAGATCACCGACTACGCCAAAAGCCAGGACGTCGCCACGCTGAAAGGCGAGGTCGAAGCCCTCCGCAAGCAGTTGACCGCTTTGACCGGAACCGCGGCGGCTCTCTCCAGGGCCACCGATGTGAAGTCGCTCAACGACGAAATCATCGCTCTCAAGAAGGCCATCGCCGAGAGCAGCACCAGCCAGGTGAAAGCCGACGATGTGACGGCACTCAAAGGCGAACTCGAAGCTCTCAAGAAAGAGATCCTCGCCAAGAGCGCGGAGCATGCGAAGGCTGCGGATGTGAAGGCACTTAAGGACGAGATTGCCCTACTGAAGAAGGAAATCACCGGCACGACGGTGGATCAGGCGAAAGCCGCGGATGTCAAGACGCTGAAGGACGAGATTGTCGGCTTGAAGAAGGACATCGCCGCGCTGGCAGTGAAGCCTGCTGACGGCAAGGGCATGAAAGACGAACTCGACGCCCTACGCACTGACGTGGCTACACTGAACACGTATCTGCGCGAGACGCTCGAAGGCAAAGTCGATCGCGGTTTCACCCACGACGGCGTCGTCAAGCGGTTGCAGAAACTCGACGAGTCGATTGAATCGCTATCGAAGAAAGTGGCCACGCTCGACTCCCGTGAGCCCCGAACGGCTGGCTCCTCTCCGCTCACCCGTGGCCCGGATGCCATGCCCAAGAACCAGGGCACCGTGCAGATCGTGAACGGCTACCCGATTGAGATCGCCATCGTGATCAACGGAGTCTCGCACCGGCTCGAGCCGAACACGAAGAAAGATGTCTCCGTGCCGACCGGCAGATTCAAGTATCAGCTTCTGACCAGCGGCGGTGCCGAAACCGAACGCAGCATCCAGCAAAGCGAGACAGTCACGCTGACCATCAAGTGATCGCAGCGTGCAATTTGCTGCAGTGTTTCTAGAATACCGTCGACATGATCATCACCATCGACGGCTACGCCGGGTCGGGGAAAAGCCTCGCTGCCCACAATCTCGCTGCGGCACTCGGCCTGCGGTTGCTCCACACCGGAGCCATGTACCGCGCCGCGGCTCTCGTGCTCACTCGGTCCGGCATCGACATCAACACTGAGCCCCGTGACATCCCCGCCATCACCGATCTTGTGAACCGCTTTCACTTTGAGATGCCCGGCGACGACACTATTCTCTGCGGTGAGACGCTCACGGATAGCATTCGCTCGGAAGACGCCGGGCGGGCCGCCAGCCGAGTCGGCACTTTCCCGGAAGTGCGGACCAAGCTGAAAGCGGAGCAGCGTCGTATTGCAGCCGGTCAGTCGATGATCTGCGAAGGCCGCGACCAGGGCACGGCGGTCTTCCCCGAGGCACCGGTCAAATTCTTCTTCACCGCGTCGGTGGAGGTGCGGGCGAATCGCCGGGTCGCACAACTCCGCGAACGCGGCATCGATTGCAGCCTCGCCGACATCGCCCGGCAGATCGCCGCCCGCGATCAGCAGGACGAAATGCGAGCCGTCGATCCGCTCAGGAAAGCAGAGGACGCGATCGCCATCGATACCTCGAATCTGTCGCCCGATGAAGTGCTCCAGCAAATGCTTGCCGTGGTGGAATCATGCCATTCCCCGGCCTGAGCGGATCGCTCTTCTACCACACTATGCTGCTGCCATACTTCACCGCGTTTACGCTGGGCTATGGCACGCGCGTCAGCGGCAAACACAATCTTCCCCTCCGTGGCCCCGCTCTCATTCTCGCCAACCATCAGTCGTTCCTCGATCCCATGCTCCTCGGCATCGCCGCCTATCCGCGACGGCTCACCTTCCTGGCCCGCAAGGAACTCTTCGGCAATCGGCTGTTCGGCCCGTTCATCCGCTGGTGCGGAGCCGTGCCGATCGATACCAGCTTTGGCCGCGAGGGCATCCGCCTCATCGCCGAACGGCTCGACAAAGGCGAAGCCGTGGTCGTGTTCCCGGAAGGCGAACGCAGCATTGATGGCTCGATCCTGCCAATCAAGCCGGGCATCTCGCTGTTGCTGAAGCAAGGGACTTGGCCGGTTATCCCCACTGGCTTGGCCGGAGCGTATCAGGCCTGGCCGCGGACGCAAAAGCTCCCCAAGCCGGGCCCGCTGTTCCTGCCAGCCAGTGAGCGGTCGCTGGCCGTGCACTTCGGCGATGCAATTGATGGCAGCGTCTATTCAACGTGGGACCGCACCGAGTTGATCACTCAACTCGGCACTCGTATTGAATCGGCTCATCAGTCAGCGGTGACCCAGCAGCGTGCAGGGAAAAATGGCACCTGCAAGACTATGTCAACCGGGCCAGTGCTTGCACCCATGCATTCACCGTCGGCTCCAACCAGTTGATGACCAGATAGCCCGGCAGAATACCAAGTGCGATGGCAAAGAGCGCGAAGATCGCCAGCACAATGAACTCGTGCGGCTGCACGTCTGCGTATCCGCTGGTGGCGGGATTGACGCCGAGGAACACCCGCTGCCAGGTCCAGAGCAGATAGGCTGCCGTGATGATGGTGGTCAGAATCGCCGCTACCGCGAGCCACGGTGAGAAGTTCCACATCGCGACCATGGTGAGAAACTCACCGACGAACCCGCACAGCCCGGGCAGCCCGAGCGAGGCGAAGAAGAGGATCGCCGCGGCACCGCTGTAGACGGGCATCGGCTCCTTGAGCCCGCCGAGGGCGTTGATCTCGCGGTGGTGAGCACGATCGTAGACCACGCCGACCACAAAGAAGAGCCCCGCCGCCGTGATGCCGTGGGCGAGCATCTGGAAAATGGCACCATTCACGCCCCACTCCCAATACTCGGACCGTTGGCTCCATGCCGCCAGACCGATCAGCACGTAGCCCATGTGACTGATGGAGGAATAGGCGAGCAGCTTCTTGAAATCGGTCTGAGCCATGGCGACGAGTGCACCGTAGACGATGCCGACCACACCGATGAAGCCGACCCACCAGGCGAGCTCGTGAGCGGCCCACGGTGCGAGCGGGAAGGTAAAACGGATCAGGCCATAGCCGCCGAGCTTGAGCAGTACGCCGGCCAGAATCATGCTGATCGGCGTCGGCGACTCCACGTGCGCATCGGGCAACCACGAATGCAACGGCACGATCGGCACTTTCACGGCGAAGCCGATGAAGAGCAAGCCGAAGATCAGATACTGGAAGTTCTTCGAGGCGAGTGGCGACGACTTCAGCCGCTCAAGAGCTTTCTCGCGGTCAACACCTTTCGCCAGCAACGGCACACTCTCGACGCCATCGGGCCCGGGCTCGGCTCCGCGATTGCCGAGTTTCCGCTCCTGATTGTTCAGCACCAGCATTGCCGCCTGCGACGCCCGCGAGAGCACGAACGGATCGAAGGAGTGGACTACGACCTTGTCGATTGCCTCAGCTTCGCTCATCGTGGAGTTGGCTCGCAGCAATTCATCCGCCTGATGCTTGACGACATTCTGATCGACGAAATCACGGACATTCACGGAGTAGAGCGCGATGAAGGCAGCGAGAATGCAGACGCCGCCGAGGAGTGTGTAGATCACGAACTTGATCGCCGCCGCCTTGCGTCGACCGCCGCCCCAGACGCCGATCAGAAAGTACATCGGCAGCAGCATCAGTTCGTAGAAGACGTAGAAGAGAAAGAGATCCATCGAGAGAAACGCGCCGACGACGCCGGTCTCCAGCAGCAGCAGCAGTGCAAAGTACCCGCGGAGATTTTCGGTCATGCTCCACGATGCAATCACCGCGAGGAACGTGATCAGGGCCGTGAGGATCACCAGTGTGAGGCTCAGGCCGTCGACACCCAAAGCGAAGTGCACATCGAACTGCGGAATCCACGAGCGATAGACCACAAGGTCGCTGCTGAGGTAGGGTTTGGGTGTGGGTGCCGCCGCGTTGGAAATCTGATTCTGCAGGCGCTCTTCGAGGCTGCTGCTCGGGTTGTACATGCTGCGATAGCTGCGGTCCGACGGGAACTCCAGCACGCGATAGTAGTCGATCCAGGTGCACATCGAGAGCGCGAGCGTGCCTGCGGTGCCGAAAAGGGCGACCCAGCGGATCAGTTCGCGGAAGCGGCCGGGGATCACCAGAATGAACGTGCCCACGGCGCAGGGCAGGAAGATGAGCGCGGCCAGCCAGATCAGATCGAGTTCGCGGGCATCAGGCATGAGGTCCGTCTCAGTAAAGTGCCCAGAGAATCGCAAGCCCCGCCACGACGGTCAACCCCAACGCGGCGATATAACCGCGGAGCGAGCCCGATTGCAGGGGCGCGAGCGCACGGCCCACGCTGCCGGTGAGCGTGCCGGTGCTAGTGAGGAGGCCGTCGAGGGTGAAATCCTGCTTGCGATCGGCGTTGTTTTTGTCGAAGGCACCGAAGCCGCGTGAGATCACGATGACGGGCTTGGTGAATAGCCAGCGGTAGAGCGTGTCGAAATAGAAGCGGTGCTGCAAGATGCCGGCAATGACGCCGTGCGACGGCTTGGCAAGCGTCCCGGTATTGAAGCGGTAGACCGCGATGCCAACGCCGAGGAGCATGCATATAGCTGCGGCAATGCCTGCGGTGTGGTCTGTCGCTGGAGGGGCTATTCTTCTGAATGGTTCCGCGTCGTGGAGGATGTGTAGCAAATAGCTGGCATGTGCATCCCAGACCGGCCAGCCCCACGCAATGCCAATGCTGAACGCGGCCAGGATTAGCAGCGGCACCGTCATCACAGGCGGTGATTCGTGGATCTCATGTCCTGACGAGCCGGAAGCGTGAGCGACGGTTGACGCGTGTCTGTCGCTGACGCTTCCGGCTCGTGAAGAGCCTGCGAATGCCAGAAGCCAGAGCCGCACCATGTAATACGCAGTCAGCACGACAGTGAAGAACGACAGAATCAGTAGTACCGGATGCCCGTGCTGTTTGTAATAATCCAGCACTTCACTGAGAATCGTGTCCTTGCTGTACCAGCCGCTAAAGAGCGGAACGCCAATGATGGCGCAAACGCCAATCAGCATCGTGTAGGCGGTGATCGGCATCTTCCGACGAAGTCCGCCCATCTTAAGAAGGTTCTGCTCGTGATGCAGTCCGTAGATCACGCTGCCGGCAGCGAGGAAGAGCAGGGCTTTGAAGAACGCGTGCGTCAGCAAGTGAAACAGTCCCGCACTCCATCCGCCGAGGCCCAGCACGAGGAACATGAGTCCCAGTTGCGAACAGGTCGAGAATGCAAGAACGCGTTTGATGTCGGTTTGCACGCACGCGGTGAGGGCACTGATGAACATGGTGATCGCACCGGTGTAGGCGACCACCAACATGACATCCGGCGTAAACAGTGGCAAACAGCGGGCGCAAAGATAGACGCCGCCGGCGACCATCGTTGCGGCATGGATCAATGCCGACACTGGTGTGGGGCCTTCCATTGCGTCAGGAAGCCAAGTCTGCAATGGGAATTGGGCGGACTTTCCGACGCACCCGGCGAAGATGCCGAGGCCGAAGATTATCCAATTCGTTCCAAATAGTGCGAGTCCTGGTCTATGATCGAAGCGAAATGAATTGAACTCGCAGAATCCGACGAATAACGCAATCAGAAACCCCGCGTCGCCGATGCGGTTCATGATGAACGCTTTGTTCGCAGCGGTGCTGGCGGACTTTCGCTCGTAGTAAAAGCCGATCAGAAAGAACGAGCAGGTGCCGACCAACTCCCAGCAGGCAAAGATCTGAAGCAGGTTGTCCGCGATCAGAAGCTGCAACATCGAAAACGCGAAGAGCAGCATGTAGAAGTAGAACCGTGCGAAACGGCCGCGGCGTTCGACGTGGGCAGCGTGATCGTGGACGCGTTTGCGTTCGTCGGACATGTAGCCGAGCGAGAAGGTGAAGATCAATGTGCCGATGATCGTGACCATGCACATCATCAGCGCGGTGAGGCGGTCGATGGTGTAGCCGAGCGGGATCGCGAGGCGTGGGGATTGGGTTTTCGGGTTATTGCTGATGCGGAGGAAGTCGAAGCTCTCACTCCAGCGATGGGCCATCGCTTGCGGCATTTGAGACATGGTAGCGAGGTCGTTGAACAGCCAGAGGGTTCCGGTGATGGAGCACGCCGCGGCCAGGGCCATCGTGATGACGGCCGCAAGCCCAGCCGTAGCAACGGCTGGGCTTTCAGTCTTGCTCAATTTCCGAATTGTGCCGAGCACGAACAGAATGACTGCCATGGCGAGCGGCAGTGTGGCACTCACCAGAAACATGCGACCGGGATGATCGTCGAACCACGACATGTCAACCCTTCATCTGGTTGGCGTCGTCGACATCGACGGAGCCGCGGTTGTTGTAGAAATTGAGAATGATCGCCAGGGCCACGGCCGCTTCTGCCGCCGCAAGCACAATCACCATTACCGCGAAGACCTGACCTTCCAGCCGGAAGCTCGGCACATAGCGGGCTGTGGCGACGAAGTTGATATTGGCGGCGTTCAGCACCAGCTCGATGCCCATGAGAATGCCGACCGCGTTGCGTTTGGTGGCGATGCAGAAGACGCCGCAGCCGAAGAGCAGGGCCGAGAGTGTCAGGCAGGCGGTCATGACGCTGGCCTCGCCTTCTTGGCCCGGGCCAGGTACGCCGCGGCGATCAGCACCACGAGCAGATGCACGCTGACGATTTCAAATGGCAGCAGGTAGGCAAGCCGCTGCTTGTGCGAGGTGTCCGCGGCACCGAGAAACGTCAGGCCCAATTCCCGCGTGCCGGGCATGGGTTCCGCTGGCGGCGGGCTCGCGGGGAATG
>JBGSSZ010000601.1:0-10041 GCA_041736785.1 Limnoglobus sp. | reverse complement strand
GGCCGATCCAGTCGGAGTAGAGCCCCGTGCCGATGCGGCCCGCGGCGTTGACCAGCCCGCCGTACGACGCCAGCAGCCAGGCATTCGCTGCGAAAAACGCCACCGACGACGCGGTCGTGTTCAGCATCGGCGAGGCATTGGCGATCACCAGCAGCCCCGACTGTGCCGTGCCGATGAAGAGAAACACGAGCGCGAAGAACTGCCAGGTCTTCGTCATCTCGGAGGGCGTCCAGTCGGTGCGTGTGTGGGCCGGGTTCACTTTCACGGCCTGCGGCGGCACGTAGCCCGTCGGCGGTGTCGTCATCACCTGTCCCGCAAGCACAATCACGATGGCGAAAAACGCACCGAGCCCGATGAAGCTGCCGCTGAGGCCGTGGTGCGTGATCAGCCATTCGGCGAGCGGAGCGATGTAGATGGCGGCCCCACCGTAGCCGCCAACGACGAGGCCGACGATGAGTCCACGCTGGTGCGGGCCGAACCATTTCACTGCGGCCGGCGTGGCTGCGGCATAGCCGAGCCCCATGCCGATGCCGCCGAGCACACCGAAGCCGAGGATCAGGCCGAGGTAGCTTTGCATGAGCCCCGCGACGATGCAGCCGCCGCCGAGGAAGAGCCCGGCGAGTGTCACGCCGAGCCGCGGACCGTAGCGATCCTGCAGACGGCCCGCGGGGATCATCGTCAGGGCGAAGAGGAACCCGCAGAGGCAGTAGGCCCAGGTGGCTTGCGAATCGGTGAGGTAGCTCCAGCCCTCATCGAGGCCGCTCATGGGCGAGCCGGGGAGATGATCCTTTCCCGCGAGCAGCCGTTTTTTCCAGACGCTCCAGGCGTAGAGGATGCCGAGGCAGAGATTGACCGCCATCCCCGCAAACGTGACGAGCCAGGCGCGTGCGGGCACGGAGTTGTTCATAGGGCAATCGTGAGAAAGCTGGCCAAGGTGGGACTCGAACCCACACGTATTGCTACGCTTGATTTTGAGTCAAGTGCGTCTGCCATTCCGCCACTTGGCCTGAGGGGATCAGCTTACGGTTCGCGGGCGGGTCCGCAAGAGTCGCCGGATGCGTCGGTATCAGTAGAGAGAAGCATTCTGCCGAGAGGGTTCACTGTGGCTGATGTGTCGCTCGATGTCGTCGCGGTGGCTCCGCATCCGGATGATCTGGAGATCCTCTGCGGCGGCACGCTCGCCAAACTGGTGAAGCAAGGGTATCGCGTCGGGATCATCGACCTGACGAGTGGCGAGCCGACGCCGCGGGGGAGCGTGGAGACCCGCGTGGCGGAGGCGGAAGCGGCCCGCAAGATTCTAGGCGTGCCGACGCGGATCAACCTCGGCCTGCCGAACCGCGTGCTGCTCGACAGCGCGGAGAATCGTTATGCACTCGCCACCGTGTTTCGCCGCACGCGGCCGCAGGTGGTAATTGCAGCGTTCGGCCGCACGCCCGCCGCGAGCCCGGATCACTATCAGGGCGGGCTGATCGCTGAGGCGGCGCGGTTCTATTCGCAACTGACCAAGTGGGACGACCGCTTCGACGGCACAGCCCCCTACCGCGTGCCGCACCTGGTCTATGCTCCGTTTCCGAGCGACGCCGAGACGCGGATCTGGCCCGGCTCGATCATCATCGACATCTCCGACACGATGTCGCAAAAGCTCGAAGCGATCAGCGTCTACAAGAGTCAGTTCGATGAGGAGCGCTTCAACAAAGTGCGGCATTATGTGACGTGTGCCAATGGCTTCGTCGGTGGTCGCTGCGGGTTTCTCTATGGCGAGCAGTTCGTGCTGCCGCACCCGGTGGGGGCGAGCGACCTGATGATCGCTACGCTGGGCGGACGCGATACTTTTGCTCCGGTGCAATTGCCGGGGAAGGATCATCTGCCGCTTCAGTAGCGGTTGCCGTACAACGAAAGCATGAACTACGACAAACTCCTCTCCGACCGCAGCCGCAAGGTCGAAGTCAGCGGCATTCGCAAGGTCTTCGACCTGGCCCGCACGCTGAAGGACCCGGTCAACCTCAGCATCGGGCAGCCGCATTTCCCGGTGCCGGAGCCGATCAAGCAGGCGGCCGTCGACGCCATCAACGGCGACCACAACGGCTACACCGTCACGCAGGGGATCGCACCGCTGCGGGATCGCATCCTGCACGATCTCAAGAAAACCTACCCGGCTCAGGACCGCGACGTTGTGATCACCAGCGGCACCAGCGGAGGCATTCTGCTGGCCCTGCTCGCGGTGATCGACCCCGGCGACGAGATCATCATTCCCGATCCATACTTCGTGGGCTACCCGCACTTCGCCACCATGACGGGCGGCATCGCGGTGTATGTGGACACCTATCCGACTTTTGAGCTCGATCCGCAGAAGATTCGCGATGCGATCACCCCGCGGACGAAGGCGATTCTCTTCAGCACGCCGGGGAATCCCACGGGAGCCGTGATCCCGCCGGACACCCAGAAAGAGATCGTCGAGATCGCCCGCAAGCAGGGGGTGCTGGTGATCAGCGACGAGATTTACAAAGCCTTTCACTACGACACCCCGCCGCACTCGCCCGCGGAACACGACGAGAATGTGCTCGTGATCGAGGGCTTCGGCAAGACCTACGGCATCACCGGCTGGCGGCTCGGCTACGCCCACGGGCCGAAGGCGATCATCGACGAAATGATGAAATTGCAGCAGTTTTCCTACGTCTGTGCCCCGAGTATCGCCCAACACGCCGGCGTGGCCGCACTCGACTACGATGTCACGGCGATCGTCGCCGACTACAAACGCAAGCGCGACACCCTCGCGGCAGGCCTCAGCGACAAGTACGAATTCGCGGTGCAGGGGGGTGCGTTTTACCTGTTCGTGAAAGTGCCGGGCGAACGGACCGGCACGGAGTTCGTCAGCCAGGCGATCGAGCGGAACCTGCTCATCATTCCAGGCGGCAGCTTCAGCCGGCAGGACGACTACTTCCGCATCAGCTACGCGGCCAGCGACGACACTTTGCATCGCGGCATCGAGATTCTGAATTCAATGGCCTGACCTAGCCGTTGCGGGCGACTGGAACAGGCGGAAAAACCGAACGGAATTTGTCACCGGAACGTAACAGACGGAGTCTGAATCCGCATTGACGGGGTTTCTCCGCTCGATGCAGAATAAACTGGCTATAGATCCACAAAGGAAGTTCATACCGATGAAACGATTTCTCCTCGCACTTCTGGTGGCGGCGTTGCCGTTCACAGTGCAGGCCGATGACCCGGCCAAACCCAAACAGGGCACATACGTCGTCATGGTGGGCGTTGGCAGCTTTGAGGACAAGGCGATCCAACCGCGCCCCTCGGCCGTGGCGGATGCGAAAGCCCTCTACGACCTGTTCACCGATTCCAAATACTCTGACGTGCCGAAGGATCGGGCCGTGCTGCTGACCAGTGGCGACGCTGGAACCAAAGCGACGCGCGAGAACATCATCAAGGCCATCCACGATGCCGTTGCGGCGACATCGAAGGACGATCTGATCGTCATCGGGCTCTTCGGTCGTGCGGCTCCCGTGGGCGATCAGACCGGATTCTTCGCGGTGGACAGCACGGTGAAGGATCGCGGGAAGAACGCTGTGCTCGGCAGCGATCTGGGCACGGAACTCAAGCCGGCCAAGGGGCAGAAGATCCTGCTGATCGTCGACGAGAGCTTCAAGGGGTTCGACGCCGGCAAGGAAACGCTGATCGAGCCGACGCTCCGCGATCTCTTCTCTGCCGTGTTCGGCGGCGGGGAGGATCGTGACGAGGAGCAGATGGTCAACGACAAGCTGGTGATTCTCAGCACGACGCCTTCGCACGAACCGCTGGGCAAGGGCGATCACGGCCTGCTGGCGACGAGCCTCCTGACGGCACTCAAGGGCAAGGCTGACACGGAAGGCGGCGAGCCGGATGGCCTCGTGACCGCCGACGAACTCGCCAAGTGGCTCGACAAGGAGACTGCGGATGAAGTCCGCACCACGGGCAAGAACACCAAGGAAAAGGAAGCGGTGCCGTTTGTGGTCGGCGAAGCGACCAGCCACTTTGCGATCGCGAAGAACCCGGCCATCACGCCGACGGTGGAGAAACGCAAAGCCGCACTCGAAGCGTTGGCCAAGGCGAACACGATTAACAAGGAAGTGCTGGAGGAAGGCACTGGCCTCGTCAGCCGGATGCCGAAGCTGAAGGCACTGCAGGGGCTCCGCAAGGATTACGAGAAGTTGGCAGATGGCACGATGACGCCTGCGGAGTTCACCACCGCCCGGGCTGCGGTCAAAGAAGCGATGAAGCTCAGCACTGGCGATGCGGCGGAGTTCGCGAAGAAGACGCACATGGGCATCGAAGCCCTGCGGGTGCGGTACGTCAAAAAGCTGGACGGTGGCGAGATGACCGCCAATGCCATCCGTGGGCTCTTCAAACGGCTTGAACTGCCTATCCCGACGGACATCGAAGAGGAGTTGAAGTCCGCCAAAGACTGGGACGAGGACAAGCAGAAGGAGATGCTCACGCAGACGCGGCTGAAGCTCGGCAAGCGCGAAGACCTGGACGACGTGAAGGATGTCGACATGGCCCTGCTGATGATGACGCTGGCCCTGAACGACCCGTACACGGTCTATTTTGACAAGGAACAGGTGAAGAAAGCCGCCAGCAGCCTGCGGAGCGAGTTCTCAGGCATCGGCATCCACATCCGCCGCGACCTGGCTCGCGATGGCTTGCTCTGCGTCGCCCCGATCAAGGGCAGCCCGGCTTACAAAGCTGGTCTGAAAGCGGGCGACCTCATCACGGAAGTCTGCCGCGAGGTCGATGCTGAAGGCAAGCCGATCACCGACGAGAAAGACAAAGTCATCAGCACCAAGGGCATGAAGATGGACGACGCCCTCAAGCTGATTCTCGGCCTGCCGGGCGTGCCGGTGACGGTGACGGTCGAGCGCGAAGGCGAGCCGAAGCCCCTCAGCTTCGAGATCAAACGCGGTCGCGTCTCGCTCGAAACGATCCTCGGCGTCAAACGCAACGAGAAAGACGATTGGGAATTCTGGCTCGATGAGAAGGACAAGATCGCCTACGTCTACATGACACAGTTCGGCCCCCGCACGGCGGACGAACTGAAAAACGTCGTCGAACGCATGCAGCGATTCGGCATGAAAGGCATGATCCTCGATCTGCGATTCAATCCCGGCGGCATGCTCGGAGCCGCCCTGATGATCAGCGACATGTTCATCGACGACGGCCTCTGCGTGACGGTCAAACCCCGTGTCGGCCGCGAAGAAAAGTACTACGACCAGGGCTTCGGCAAATTCACGAAGTTCCCCATGGTCGTACTCATCAACGGCAACAGTGCGAGCGCCAGCGAGATCGTCTCGGCTTGCCTCAAGGACTACAGCCGGGCCACCATCATTGGCGAACGCAGCTACGGCAAGGGGAGCGTGCAGACCATCGAACGCTTCCGCCCGACCGAAGGCGAGTTCAAGTTCACGACCGCCCGCTACTTCCCGCCACTGGGCGAGAACATCGACAAGCTCAGCACGCCCGGCAAGCCGGAAGATGAATGGGGCGTCAAGCCGAGCGAAGGCTTTGAAGTGAAGCTCAGCCGCGAGGAGAAGGCCGATCTGGCTGAGTTCTTCCGCGACAAGGAACTGCTCAAGAAGCCCGAAGTCAAGGAAGGCAAAGGCCCGCTGGTGGACAAGCAGCTGGAAATGGCGCTCGACACGCTGAAGAAGCAGATCGCCGAGGGCTACGTGGGCACTGCTAAAAAGTAGTGCAGCGAGTCAGAATTCCGAGCGAGCCCCCGGATGATCCTGGGGGCTCGCTTCGTTGATGCGAAGCTGTACCGACTGTACAGTCTTTAACCGCGAGCGTCGGGACACATGTAACTTTTTCAATGACAGAGGATTCGACGAACTTGCGATGGCGTGCAAAATTTACTCAAGTTCAACGAAACGAATTCCGACGGGTGACGCCATGACACGCTTCCTTTTGATCGCCGCGATGCTGATCCCGCTTTCCGGGTGCCGAATGTTCAACGGCTGCAAGTCCTCGTGCCAGGGGCCGAGCACGAGCGGAGCCGCGATGCCGATGAGCTACGGTGCTCCGACTGCTCCGAGCTACCCGGCGTCGTACAGCCTGCCAGCCCCGCAGCCGCTGGTCGGCGTGCCGACGAGCTACCCGATGATCCCGGCACCCGGCATCAACGCCACTGAACTGCCGTTCCCCGAAGCCGCCGCAACGGGCATCCCCAACAACACCCGCAGCGTCGGCCTGCCGAAGTAAACACACGAATCCGCAGCACGGGCGAGGAAGATTTTTCTTTCTCGCCCGTGTTGCGGACTGTTTGAATCTCAGATCATTTCTACTTGGCAGCGGTCTGCTCGCGCGGCACAACCTCTTCGCCCTTCATGTACTGCAAATTGTGCGAGCTTCCCTTGAAATCGTAGGGTTTGCCGGCATTGATCGCGGGGGGCGTCGGACGCTGATTACCCGCAAACCGAGTATTGTTCACCAGAGGCGTGCCAGCCAGTTCCCAGCAGCCGGGCCGTGGGTGGTGATGGTGTGGAATCACTTTGCCGCCGGCGTCGGTGTGAAGCCGACCCGTGTCTTTCCAATGCACATGACCCGCCCGGCCGCCGAGAATACCGTTGCCAAGAGCACCACTGCCGAGATCTGCGCTGCCCATGCTGTTGCCGAGTGGGAGTCCGCCGCCGACACCCGAGCCGACGCGGCCACCGCAGTGAACGGGCATCGCATTGCAGGTGTCGATCGTGCATTGGCTGGTGGTGCAGCCATTACAGCCCGCGGGCGACTCCGCACTTGGGCCGAAGTAGGCCCGGGCCGGAGCTCGGTACGGATTCGGCATGCAGGGCATATGGCTCGGCGTCGGGTGGTAGCAAATGAACGCTTTGAAGCGGGCGAAAAGTCCGGGCCGGCAACGTTCACCGCGGTCGCGGCAGAGGAAGCGGCCGAGTCCGAATCGCCGGCACGGATCGTCGCAGGAGACGCTCACTTCCTCGTAGTTGCTGCACGCCGGCGCGGTCGTGGTGGTCGGGCAACACTGGACGCTGTCGACGTAGGCGTAGCGGTGCCCGCTCCAGCGACTGGCGAGCCGGCAGAGGATGCCGCAGCGGCCCCCCTCGCAGCACTCGCCGCCTTCGATGCTGCAGGCTTCCGCGACCATTTCCTGTGAGACCGTCGGCATCGTCGGCAACGACGACGACTTGGGAGCAGGCTGAGCCGGCGCGGTCTGCGGTGCAGTTTTCGGCGCAGCATTGCCGGGCATCGATTTCGGAATCGGCGTCTGGGACAGTCCCACAGGCGCAGCCAAGGCCAGACTCAGCCCGGCGGACAAAAGACGGATCATACGGGTCGCTCCGTGCGTGCTGTGCCTACCATCGTCGTAACCGCCACAGTCACGCCAGCAATGGGCCAAGTCCGAGTGCCCGCCGGGATGCCACCAGCCCGCACGCAAGGTGCAGCCGGCACGACCGGTACAGTTTGACATCGCTCTTTGCTACACTGAGAGTGCCTGAAGGAGCGGTCATGAAAACGATTCTGCTGGTGGACGACGATTTCGAGCTCGCCGACGCGGTCAAGAGCGTGCTGGAGCGTCAGGGGCACCGCGTGCTGTATGCCCGTGACGGCCATCAGGGCAAGCAGATGATTTACGATCAGCGGCCTGACCTGGTGATTCTGGACATGATGATGCCACGCATGGGCGGCTACCCGGTGCTGGAGCATTTCAAAGGCAAAGCCGATGCCCCGCCGATGATAATGATCACCGCAAATGAAGGTAGCCGCCACAAGATGTACGCCGAGATTCTGGGCGTCGTCGACTACATCCGCAAACCGTTCGCGATGGAGAAACTGCTGGATGCGGTGAACAAGGCATTTGCCGAACCGACTGTGGAAGAGACATGAGGCTTGTTTGCTTATTGCAACGAGCCCGCAGCGCGAGCAAGGCAGCCGTTTGATTTCCTTGCTTGCGCTGCGGATTGGTTACTGCGATTCCAAATCCACTCGCCGCATCAGTTTTTCCTCACGCTCAAAGACCTGCGGCACGCCCAGCGTTTCGCCGAGCTCCAGCGGGCATTCCTGCTGCCGTCGCTTCGCTTCAGCGAAACTCTTCTTCAAGCACTCTGCACAGCACAGGGAATAGGTCTTCAATTCCGAAGTGAGCCCGTCGCTCCAGATCGCAGCAATCTTGTACGCTGCAGCGGCACCGCAGGACGAACATAGGACGGGATAATTTGTCATGCTGAGGGGTAGGGCACGTCCGTGCCTTCGATCACAGCGAGGGCATTCAGTGCCGCACGGAGCTCGGCATCTTTCTTGTTCTTGCCCCACGCGGGCTCAAACGCATAACCGTTGATGACCACTTCGATCTTGTAGCACTTGTTGTGATCCGGCCCTTGCTCGTCGCGGACCTCGTAGCGTGGGATGCCGCCATATTCCTTCTGTGCGACCTGCTGCAGCAGCGACTTGGCATTATGCTCATTGGAGTTGGCGACCGCCCGCTCAATCTCGGGGTCGACGAAATCGAGCACAAACTCGCGAGCGGTTTCCCAGCCGCCGTCGAGGAAAATCGCAGCCACCAGCGATTCGAAGACATCCGCGTGCATGTTCGGCGGGATCTCGCTGCGGAGGTCCTTGCCTGTGAAGAGGAAATCGCCGAGGCCAAGCTGCCGGCTGAACGCCGCACAGGTCTTGCGGCTGACCACGATCGACTTGATCTTCGTCATGTCTCCTTCGTGATAGGTCGGGAACCGCTCGAAGAGCAGGGCACAGGTGACAAGCCCCAGCACGCTGTCGCCCAGGAATTCGAGGCGTTCGTTGCTGGCGAGACGGGTGTTGGCTCCGGAAGTGTGCGTCAGTGCGGCCCGCAGCAGTTCGGGACGACGGAACTGATAGCCGATCGCGGCCTGGCAGTCGTCCAGAATGTCCTGCTCGCTCCGAGGCATGACCCGATCCCGTGAAGATTCCGTGATGAAAGCCTAGCTTGCCTGCCGCGAGTGTCAACATTTCACTTCCGCGGCGGGCCGTCCTATATTCTCAGCACGACTTTGGAGAGAGCATCGATGGCGGACTTTCGTATGCCCGCGGAGTGGGAACCTCATCGGGGCACACTGCTGGCCTGGCCGCACCGCACCAGCGACTGGCCGGGCAAGTTCGCGCCGATCCCCTGGGTCTATGGCGAGATTGTCCGCACGCTCAGCCGATTCGAGACGGTGATGGTCGTTGTCCGCGACGCCGGGCAGCAGATGCGGGCCGTGTCGATCCTCGAGCGATGCCATGCCGACTTGAACAATGTGAAGTTCATCACGCGTCCCACGAATCGATGCTGGATGCGCGACTCCGGACCAATTATCGCCCTCCGCGGCACCGAGTGCGTAGCCCTCGACTGGCACTTTAACGCCTGGGCCAAGTACGACGACTGGCAACTCGACGACCGCATCCCCGCTGCCGTGGCCAAGGCCATGAACTGGCCCACCGAAAAACCGACGTGGAACACTCAGCGCGTCGTCCTCGAAGGGGGCAGCATCGATGTCAACGGCGAGGGACTGATGCTGACCACGGAGGAGTGCCTGCTGAGCGAGGTCCAGCAGCGGAACCCCGGCGTCAGCCGCAGCGACTATGAGCAGATCTTCAAAACCTGGCTGGGCGTGGACGAGGTGATCTGGCTGCACCGCGGCATTGTCGGCGACGACACGCACGGCCACGTCGACGATATCAGTCGCTTCGTCAACACGACGACCGTTGTGACCGCCGTCGAGAGCGATGCCAGCGATGCGAATTTTGGCTTGCTGCAGGAAAACCGCGAACGGTTGAATAGCGTGACGGGGCTGGAGGTGGTCGATCTGCCGATGCCGTCACCGCTGGTGTTCCGCGGTCAGCGACTCCCGGCCAGCTATGCGAATTTCTATATCGCCAACGGCGTCGTGATCGTGCCGACGTTCAACGACGCCCAGGACCGCGTCGCGCTTGGCATTCTCGCCGATCTCTTCCCCGGCCGCGAAGTGATCGGCATCAGCGCTGTGGATCTGGTGTGGGGGTTGGGGACTCTGCACTGCATGA
>JBGSSZ010000596.1:0-10676 GCA_041736785.1 Limnoglobus sp. | reverse complement strand
GTGGCGGCGCACCCTGGCTGTGCGCCCCTGGCCGACCGGGAACCTGCCCGAGATCGTGGGCGGCGGCTCCGCGACCCTCCGGGCATTGATCCGCGAATACCTATTCGTCTCGCTCTTCCGGGCGTGCGCCGATTCCTTGGCGAGCGAAAACGCGAGCCGTCTGGCGGCGATGCAACGTGCCGACAAGAACATTGACGAACTGCTCGTCACCCTCACCAGCGACTTCCACCGTCTGCGTCAGAGCGGCATCGACGAGGAGTTGTTCGATGTCATCTCCGGCTTCGAAGCGCTGGTCCGGCATGAGAAATAAAGTGGTTCGACGGAGCCACCGACCTCGCACCACTTCGCGTAGTGGTCTGTAGCAGGCGAACATACTCTGGAATCAGAAGCTGGGCGAATATGAACTTCGTGCAACGGTTTCGAGTCGCACCCGGCACCCGACTCAACCTCGATGACATCGATCCCGGATCAAAGACAATGACGAAAGCCGCAAAGATGCTGACAAGCAAACAGTTGATCTCCGCCAGAAGCTGCGTAAACTGCAGGATTTGCTCTACTCTGACAGCAGTTTCTCCCTCCTGATCTTTCTCCAGAGGATGGATTGGAGTCGTCGCGCGGAGTCGCCCGCGGGTCAGTCTCGACCGTTGGGGTCTCAGCCACGTTCGGTGCTTCGGCCTCACACCGTGTTGAGACTTCTCCCGATGCGTTCTCCGGTTCGGCGTCGCTGGTAGCGCGGATTTCGGCGGCGTGCGCGACAGCAGTTTCTCATCGGCTTCACGCACGTTCCGCAGCAAGTGAAACTGTCGGCCACCTGCTTCGCCTGCGGAGCCGCCTCGCGGGCCGCTTACCGCCACACCGAAGGAAACGAAGGACGTCTCGTACATCAACTACTTCGGCCCGCCGGTCTATACATGTTCGCTCAGGTAGGGCATCCACAATGGCTTCCTTGCGTCCCTACAAAGTGGTGTAGTTTCACATCGATCAGGACGTGCGGGGCTACCGCCCCAGCAGGGGACGTCGACCGCGACGGCATCGAGATCGTAGACCGACCGGATCCTGGATAATGAGGACCGGGCATACGTCACGGAATAGTGCAGTGCGTCCATCTACAATGTCAGTCCGAAACGTGCTCCGAACTGGGCGAAATCGGAACTGCCGTAGATGGTGTCGTCGTTGTTGAAGTCAAACGGCGAACCGGTCACGCTGGTTCCGAAGACACTGCCAAACTGAGCGAAGTCGGTTGCGCCGTCCACGGTGCCATCACCGTTGCTGTCGCCGAAGAGGCGTCGCAAATTCGCATTGCTGGCTGGGCTTGTGGGCGGCGGAGGAATCGTGCAGCGCGTGCCGTGACCTTGTCGATGAGGTGCCTCTTGAGGATGGCGACTTTCTCGGTGCCTTCGAAGTGCCGACGCTGCCGGGTGCTCATAATCAACCTCCGCATGGGAGGCAGTCGGTCGATGTTTCCCACAGAACTGCTCGATTTCGTGCGAACTCAGCCGCAGTCGGCGGCGACCTTGAGATAAGACATTGCTTATCTGAGTCTCACGACCAGTTCACCAGCGACGATTAGACTCGTGTTGCCGTGACGCCTCGTCCTGCACTATCCCTCCGCCGCCAGCAATCGGGGGACGTGTCCCCGGTAATGACCATTCAGAAGTAGGGACAGGCGCTCCGAGGCGGCTTTGACACCCTCGCTATCGTGCCGGGAGGGGATTGTGCACTCGGCCGCGGCGGAGATCAAGTCCGCCTGTTGTCGAAGGGTTTGCCGCCGCCGAGCGTTGGCCGTCTGGTCTGCGATGGTTTCCAGCGCCCGTAGCTGTCGTGTCAAGACCGCGACGTTGCCTCCTGCATTCTGTCGGATTTGGTCAAAGGCTTCGGCCAACAGGCTATCGAAGCTCGGGCCTCGGGCGATCACCCGCAGCACACCCTGATCCAGGCGGTGGGGATTCACAATCCCCCGAACCGCAAGCCGGGCGAGGATTGCCCCCAGATAGTCAACGCACATCGTGGCGGTCGTGGTGTCGTTGATGCCGGGCGACAGCGCTTTCAAGGCGATGTCCACGATCTGCCGAATACCGAAGGCGGCATCCTGTTGCAAGCTACGCTGGCGGCCGATGAAGTAGATCGCCTTCAGTTCGGCCGCCGACTCTTCGTCCGGCTCGCCCGACCCGGCCACGGACACCAGCGGAGCGCCCTCGACGACGAACTCACCGATGCCGCATTCCATGCGCAGGACGGTCTTGCGGTCCCGCGCCCACGCCAGCAGTGCGTCTTCGTCGATACTTTCGATGTACCCGGTCTTTCGCGACGCGACGATCGACCAAGCTGACTCCGCCAGAGCCGCCGATGGGTCGTCGTCCTCGTCGGCACTGTCGCCCAACTCCTTGGGAAACAAGTGGTCGATAGCGGCAATGGTCTCTCCGGCCGCCGCGGCGATAATACTCGACGCCTGGATGGACATCGAGATGTGGTGGATGAAGAAGATCAGATAGCCGATGCCGACGAACGCGAGGACCAACCCGCCCAGCACCGCCAGCGATGGCACGAACGCCCCTTCGTCGCCGCCTCGGATGGTTCGGAGCACCACCAGGCAGTACGCGAAGATGCCGACGAACACGCCGAGTACGACCTGGTTCATGCGGTCGCGCATGAAGTTGCGCAGGATCCGCGACGTGTACTGGCTGGATGTCAGCGAGAGCGCGACAATGGTAATGGAGAACACCACCCCGGCCACCGTGATCATCGAACCGGCGACGGACGAGAGCAGGCCGCGGGCACCGGACGCACCGGAACCGAAGATCAGCGGCCATCGCTTGTCCACATGCAACTCAACGGTCACGTCCAGGGTGATCAGGCCGGCCGCGAGTCCCACGGCACCCAGCACGATCATCGCGGGAACGAACCAGAAGCTCGACCGCAAATCTTGCCACCAGTGCTGCAGTTTCATGATCATTTGCCGGATCCTTTTCCCTTATCGTCGTGGTTCTTCCTTTTTCCTCGGCCGGCGGAGTGCCGGAAGGAACCTTCAACAGGTTCTCCCCGTTGTTCAACGGCCGGACCTGCCGGGCCTGTTCCTTGACAATCCTGGCTTCACTCGCTAACCCGCCCTCCGCTTCCGACACAGCGCTGCACTTTGGAGCCGGCAGGCGGTGCACTTCAGGCCGCAGTCAACACCCTTAGAGTTGCTTGCGTATGGTTTTCAATTCACGACGACGCTTTGCCGTTGACTTGGGATAGGCCATGTCAAGTTCGTTGAACGTATCGAGAAGAATCTGTGAAACAATTAACCGGGCATTCTTCTTGTCATCGGCGGGGACGACATACCAGGGTGCGGCTGCGATACTCGTGGCGCTCAGGCATGCTTCATAGGCCTGCATGTAGAGAGGCCAGCTTTTCCTCTCGCGTACGTCCGAGAGACTGAATTTCCAGTTCTTCTCCGGTTCATCAATCCGCTCTCGAAAGCGCTTTCGCTGTTCGTCCTTCGACAAGTGGAGAAAGAACTTGATGATCCGCGTGCCGTTACGGTGGAGATGCTCCTCCAGGTCCACGATGGAGCGATACCGGTCCTTCCAGATCGTCTCGGCGTCGGGCAACTCATCTAGAAGCCTTTGGCTGCTGAGAATCTCGGGATGTACACGGACGATGAACACCTCCTCATAGTAGGAACGATTGAAGATGCCGATTCGCCCTCGCTCCGGCAGACGGCGTGTCGTACGCCAGAGAAAATCATGTTCCAACTCTTCAGCGCTCGGCTGTTGGAAGCTGAAAACCTGGCAACCTTGTGGATTGACCCCTGACATGACATGGCGGATGGCGCCATCTTTGCCGGCAGCGTCCATCCCCTGGAAAATCAGCAGCAACGCATAGCGATTGGATGCGTAATGCAGACGTTGCAGTTCTCTCAACTCGTCCACTTGTTCTTCCAAAAGCTGGTGATACCGCTTCTTCGACTTGTAAAACGGCTTCACTCGCGTCGGCCACTCTTTCAGTTTAATATTTGCATCGGGTGGCACACAGAACTCCTCGGTATGGATGCTTTTTGTCATGCTGCTGTCCTTTCCATTGCGGCAGAGTTCTTAGGCAAAGACGAAGCCCGCAGCGTTCGCAGCCGATGCCAGTAGTACGGGAAGGATGGCTGGTTTGGAGAAACGATTAGACACAACAACCTCCTGATGGGGAATGGATCTGAGTGCGATAGACGCCTACGAGGCGTCGGGTTCCTCCGCGATCAACCGCTGCATGAGTTCGATCTTCGAGCCGATAAAAAAGACGCTTGGGATGTCGATTTGTTCTTTCGTCGCCCCCGAGGTCCGAATCTGAAGATCGCCGGAACCGAGCCCGAGGAGCCAATGGCGGAAGAGGTCTTCCCGGTGTTTCTCCAGCATCATGCCGTTGGTGTCGTAGCTCTTCGAACCGGCCCCGAAGGCGACCTCGTACGTGACTTGCCCCGGCGTGATGCGCCAGCAACTTATGCGATCCACGATGAACACCGAAACGGCCCACACGATGAACATCACCGTGGAGAACCAGAAATACGCTCCGAAGTTCAGGTGGATTTTGAGCCCGCCAAACCAACTGAAAACCGCATCCCACCAGCCGAAGTAGGCGAGCAGCACGGAGACGAGCACGACCCCCATGATCACCAGACCGGAGGCCAACCCCCGCACCGAGACGTTGGTGACGAGAATGACCAGGAACAGCGCGAGGAAGAAGACGACGCCCAGGTGGCTGCTCGCGTGCACCCACTCGCGGTCCTGGCCGATCTGGAACTGCTCACCTTGCGTGTAGGTGAGGATCGCCATCACGAACCCCACCGCCCAGACCGGCCACCAGTAGACGAGCGAGGAATGGCTGTAGATCTTCAGTTCGGTGGCGGACTGCGCTTTCGCCGGTTCAGGCGGCTTCTGTTGAACCACGACCGTCGGGGGCGGCGCGGGAGCCTGTTGTGCCTGAGCCGAGGCCGGCTGGTTGACTGTTGCCGGCCCGGTAGATACCGGCTGCGGCGAGTAGGAGACGGGCGGCGGGGGGTGTTGCCCGGAAGGTTGGTTGCTCATGTCATTCACTTTTCGATGAAGTTGGTGGTGTCGTGTCCGCGTCGTCGATCCTGCCCAGCCGAGTTGCAACCTCGGCCACGAACAGCGTCCCGCAAGGAAACTCTCCTCCGTCAGAATCCGACCTGCAAGCCTTTACTCTTTCTTGAGTCGGAACGCTCCTTTTTCCTCCACGATAACGAAGCGGTCGCCGTTGATCGGCTGCACTACTCTGGCTTCGCCTTCGGTACTAGGCCACCGGAACGTTACCTCCAGTGGCCTACAGCGCTGATGCGTGCGGATAAGTCGGGGTGGGAGGGGAAAAGTGCGGTCGCCAATCTGATACTTGATCGTGGCGTCGGATTGATTCGTGATGGAATATTCAATGGCTTTCGACTTTGGGCGGCCAAACATCTGTACGGCGTAGTAGTAGCCGGTCTCTTCGCTGCGGGCAACGGCGACACCGGTCTCGATCACATCGGGGTCCAGCATGTTCTTGCGATGTCCCGGGGAGTGTTTCCAACCCTCGAAGAACCCCTTGGCCAGCGCCGTCGGGGTGAAGCCCGCGGAGTTGTACTCGTAGGCGATATTCTCCGAGACAAGGCAGTAGTCGTAGCCGTGCTTCTTCGCCCGTTCGCCCGGCCGCTTCCCATCAGCCGTGTGGCCATATTTGTTCGTGCGGGCCATGAAGTCCGCGAAGTACTGAGCCGTTTCCTCCAGCTTGGCGTTGACTTCCACCGTCGAGACTTTTTCCCCCACGCGGAAGTCGTTCGTCTGACGGATGATCCGCTTTGCAACCTCCGAAAGGTCCGGGCCTTTGGCCTGGGCCTTCGCTTTGGTCATGGGGGCGAGAACCTCCGACTCATCCTCTTCAAGGGCCTGTGCAAGCGCTGATGCAGGCAATGACAAGCCCACGATCAGGACCAGCAAAGGCCAGGACCGAAAGAACATGAGTCTCCTCCTTCCGTGACTGTGATGCCTGGTCAAGTCCGCAACGCCATTACCCTGGCAGATGCCATCCGTGGCGTTTCGCTTTCCTGAAAATGGTTCGACTCTCATTACTTCTTACCTCGGCGATTGTAAGGTGACTGGTTCGTTGGCTTGAGGCTAATGCCCTCTGATTGAGCCTTGGCGTACACAGCCCCCTCCGTTCGGTCCAGTTTCAGGCCGATGACGCGGGTCGGGGTGTTTTCTTTCGCGAGCGCTTTTAGCTCACGGACGTCCTCGGCAGTCCAGTGCTTCCCGCTCTTCGATGGTAACTTCGCCATTGTTCGGTCTCCGTAGTTCTCGCCAAATTATCCTTCCCTGGTCTGATTCGGCCTTCTCATCCTGGGAGATTGATCGAGCAGGCGAGGGTGCAATAGCAAAAGCGGCCACGCCCAAAGTCGCTCGGGGGGCTTTCCCCCGAGCGATGCCGCATGGGAGGGGGTTACTTGCTGACGTGTTTCGCCATCGCTTCGCACGCCTTCTGGCACTTCCGACACTCTTCGGCACACGCCTTCATGTGCATGTCGTCGGGGAACTTCTCGCACGCCTTCGCGCATTGCTCGCAGCACTTCGCACAGCACTCGCTCATCAGGGCGGCGTGCGGCCCGCCTCTCGCACACACCTGGGCGCAGGCGGAACAGCACGTCGCACAGTCCTGGCACTCCTTGAGCGTCGTCAGGTGTTCCTTCTTGCCTTCGGCCACGGCGGTGGCACAGTGGGTCACGCAGGTGTCGCACACCCGCTGGCACTCGTTGCACGCCTTCGCACATGCCTCGTAGCCGGCGGCGTGTTTCTCGTCAGCAGCGGAACCGGGACTGGCCACGAACACGAACATGGCGAGGCCGAGAATCGTCAGACACAATTTGCTCATCACAGACTCCTTCAGGGAATTCTGCATGCTGAAGAATTCAGCAGACAAAGTGACTAAGGCAATTCTCGCCCCGCCGGAATGGCGGAGCTAAGTTGCTTCAGTATCGGTAGGTCGCTGCCGCGCCCGTGGCGGAGGGCATCCGCTCCACCGGAACGACGACGACATCGCCTTTCATTCGCAGGACGAGTTCCGCCAAGTCATCGAGTACGTCATCGACCTCAGGGTCGGTGAGGTCGCCCGGTAGAGTCTCACCGGCCTTGCGGTGACGTTCGCGGAGATCCCAGCGAGCCGTCGAATCGGCAAGGTCGTTCGACTCGATCCGTCCGGTGGCGGGATCGATCTTGCCGGGGATCTGCCGGTCGGCCTCGACAATCAAGACGCCGACGCGGCCCGCCGTCGCGGCGACCGCGATCTGAGCCAGGTCGTCCGTACCGAGGTCTCGGGATCGCGCCACCTGAAAGTCGTCGCTCATCTTGGCCAGGCGTTGCAGGTAGGCGGGTTCGGCAATTTGCCACGCCTCCGCCCGCAACTGGTCGAGGGTCAGGCTCTCGGGGTTTTTCATGATCCCGTCGGCCATCAGGAATGGATTGTGACTGACGGCGTGGAACGGCTCGTGGTTCTCCGTCAGAGCCGCGAGCATCAGCGGCAAGCCGGAAGGGCGCGAATGGTATTCCAGAATCCCCTTGTCAATAGCCCGGAAGAAACGGTCACGGTCAATGTCCACCTCGTCTTTCCGGCCCCCTTGACCATGGACCGACGGGGCCGCTCCACCACCAGCCGCGCGGCTGGCCCCGGCACCGTACGACGCGACTGTCAAGTGCGGCTCGGTCAGTTCCGCTCCCAGTGCCTCCGTGATGGTCGATGGCACGTCCGTCATCGCGACCGGATCGAGGGCGATGCGATTGCCTTCGTAAAGCTTGGCCTCGTGACGGCTCAGGGCCAGAATCTGGTAGCGGTCCATCGTCTGAAGCGCGCGGAGCAACGGCTTCGTGTGAAAGCTGTCGGCCACCACCAGCAGTTGCGAAACCGAGCGTTGCAGTTCGAACACCTGAAACTTGTCGGACGAACCGAACATCGCCAGCCCGTCCGTCCGGTGCTTCCAGAAGTGGTCGTCCCGTGCCAGTGCCTGGAACTTCTCCAGGAGCGTGCGTACCTCCCGCGTTGGATATTTCTGCCGCAGGGAGTTTTCCATCTCCGCGAGCAGGTTCCGGTAGCGGATCGGGTCTTGCTGGTTCTCGGGGTGATTGCGGTGCGTCGGCTGGTACAAGGAAATGCACGGCGGCTCGTGGTCCGCCAGCAGGCCTGTCAATTGTTCTGTCGTAATTGGTCGCATGACTTTTCCTCGGATGTTCGTGTCGGGTTATCTGTTAGCCGGCGTAGGAGGTGTTTCCCTTTGGGTCGTACAGCCGCCCCTTGGTATCGTCGAGGAGCCTCTCCAGTTTCTTGACGCACCCCTTGAGGGCCTGATCCACCGTTGTTCCCTGATTGCTCACGCTGAGCGGCTGGTGGCCCTCGGGACGGGCTTCCATCTCGCAGCGTTTTGCGTTGCGGTGGTTCTTGGGGCCGTCCTCGTCGCTGAGCTGGACTTCCACCCGCGTGATCCAATCGCCGAACCGCCCAAGTGCGCCCTCGACAACGGCCTCGACCAGTCGAGTCAGTTCCTCACCGCCCGCGATGTGGTTGCCCGTGTTGACCTGAATTTGCATGATTCTTCACCTTGAGTTGCGCTGCCATTGCGGCTAGCCCTGGCAGCGACATCGACGAATTGGCAAACAGTCTACGACAGCACCTTGCGGCCCTGAAGCAACTGGACGACGACCACGATGGCGACGATCACCAATAAGATGTGGACGAGATTTCCAGCGACGCTGAACGCGAAGCCCAACCCCCACAACAACAGCAAAATGACCGCGATTGTCCACAACATTGCATACTCCTGGTAAGTGACAGTGGAATTGCCTTCACCGGCCGTGCCCTGGGAGGAACACGGATGGTGTTGGCGTGTGAGTTACTTGTCGCCCGAGCCGGTCTTGCCATTCTTGGCAGCTTCGTCCGCACACGCGGTGAAAATCGCAAGGCCCGCACCTGTTGAAGTAACAAACGCCGAACCTCGCACACGATTCCAACGAGAGACTCTCGCTCGCAAGTCGTTTACCGGAACACCGGGATGGGATTTGTTTCCAATTGACTGCAACTCTCGCGCCTTCTTCGGGGTCAACCTCGGGAACGCAGGTTTTTTCCGATGCCAAACAGACGGCTCAGGAGAGAAATTCGGATGCGAGCCCCAAAGCATGCGCGATGGTTTTGGTCCCTTGAATGAGACTCACAGCTTCGCTTACGCTTCTCGTTTCCGGCGTCGTCTTGTTGACGCTCCACACGAAGAGAGCGGGGAGGAACGGCCATAATCCTTCTCCAAAGCAGTTGAGCGCAACCACCTCACCCGCGAGTCGAGATGATGTAGATTGCGTGGATGATCCCCGGGATGTACCCCAGGATGGTCAGCACGATGTTAATCCAAAACTGCAACCCGATCCCCACCTGGAGGAAAACACCCAGCGGTGGGATCAGGATCGATAATAGAACTCGGAGCACATCCACAAGGCACCTCTTGACAGGACTCGGGCGGTATTGTCGGTCAGGAATATCTGATAGCAGCCGCTACGCGGAACGGGCCGGAATGACGACCCGTCGGCCGTTCAGCCGCTTCAGCACCAATGTGGGACCCGCGCCGGCCAATGAACCTCCAACGGCCGCGAGGATCGACAGGACCACACCGCCGAACGTCCACCTTGCCAGCCCGACCGGACTGACCTTGACGGACAGGCCCTGGCTCTTTTGCAGCACGGCTGTGTAGCGATCCGCCTGCTGATCGGTCAGGTTGAGTTCCTGCTTCATGGACTCCGCGGTTGCGCTGGAGTCGCTGGTCCGTCCGATGTCCCTGGCCCCGGCGAAGTAGCCAACTCCGAGGCTACTGCCGGCTCCCAACAGGATCAGGAGCATCATGGCCCACACCAGCACGCCGTAGGTCATCGACTCGGACTTTTGCTCACCGACCGTGCTGGTGCTGGCCACGTATCCGCCGAGGAACAGCGCCACCAGCAGGCAGAAAGTGGAGACGGCAGCGGCGCTCACCGCGAACGTGCGAATGCTCATTTGATCAACTGTGGAGATGCCGATGGCGAAGGCCAGCAAGTTCAGCGTGAGGTAGACCGCCAGTGCGACTACCACGCCGGCGAAAACGGCCCCCCAACTGACTCGCGTGCCGACCGACATCACATCGCTGGGGCGTGTCGCCGCCGGGGATGTATTGGCCTGGTCGTTCTGCGACGCGGCGGGCGGGGTGTAGGTTGTCTGCTCGCGAATGGCCCCACTGGGCCGATGGATCACGAGATCGTCTCCCTCGGTCGCCAAATCGCGGGCGGCGTCGATGGCTTCCCGCTGCGTCTTGTGGGTCGAACTGGCCCGCTCGTTCCCCTCCCGCTTAACGGCCCAACTGTCATCCTGGGGGACCACGTGAAGTGTATCTTTCGTCATGATCTGCTACTCCAAATGTTGAAAAGGTGATTTCGGAACTGGCGTGACGGTCGCCACCTCTTCCCGCTCCCTCATAGGGGCGGTTGGCGCGGCCAAATTCAATCCCGCGCGATGTGCTGGCGGCGGAGGGATAGTGCAGCGCGGGGGCGGGGGAAAGTGAAGCGCTGTTGGGATGAAGTCTACACGTTGTCGGTGGTCTCCGCGATGGAAAACTTGGGTTGGGGTCAGGATTTCACTTCGGATCGGCGTCGGCG
>JBGSSZ010000570.1:0-2153 GCA_041736785.1 Limnoglobus sp. | reverse complement strand
CTGCCAGTGCCGCTCATGCTGCCCGCGGCCCGCCGTCTGCACGTCAGCGATGATCGCGGTGCCGGGCTCGTTCCATTGGTGAGCGAGATCGTTGGTGCTCGGCAGCGAATCGAAGACGACGACGCGCCGCCCGATGTGGCGGGTGTCGAGCCGCCATTCGTCGCGGGGCGAGTTCATGTCGGGATGTCGAGCGCGATGTCGAGGGCGGGTGCGGAATGCGTGATCGCGCCGACGGAGATGCGGTCGACACCGGTCTCTGCGATTCCGCGAACCGTGCTGAGGTTGACGCCGCCGGAGGCTTCGAGTTGGGTCGTCGGCGCGAGCCGGTCGCGGATCGCCACGGCCTGTCGCAGAAGGTCGGTGCTCATGTTGTCCAGCAGCACAATTTCCGGCTTGGCGATCAGAACATTCTCCAGTTGCACGAGCGAGTCGACTTCGATCTCGACCGGCAGTCTCGCGTTACCGGGGTAGCTGCGGGCGCGGTTCACGGCTTCGACGACGTCGCCATTCACGCCGGCAATGTGGTTGTCTTTGATGAGGATGGCATCGTAGAGGCCGAAGCGATGGTTGACGCCGCCGCCGCATTTGACAGCGTATTTCTCCAGGTGCCGCCAGCCGGGCGTAGTCTTCCGCGTGTCGAGGATCACCGCCCGGGTGCCTGCGATCTCGTCGACGAACTTGCGGGTGAGCGAGGCGATCCCGGAGAGCCGCTGCAGGAAATTGAGAGCCGTCCGCTCCGCGATCAGGATGGACCGCAGCGATCCAGTGATGGTGCCAAGGACGGTCCCGCGAGTCACGGCGGCACCATCGCTGATGGCGAAGTCGGTCTTGAGGTTCGCATCGACCTGATGAATCACCATCGCGGCCACCTGCAGCCCGGCGACAATGCCCGGCGTGCGGGCCACAAAGGTCGCAGTTGCGATCTGGTCCTTCGGGATGAGCGCCAGCGTGGTGCGGTCGCCCGCGGTGCCGAGGTCTTCGGCGAGTGCCAGGTCGATGAGAGTCTTTGTGGTGCTGTCCATGTTTGTTGCTGGCCAGTGGAAAACAGTGGCCAGCAGTCAGTGGCCGGTGGCCAGTGAAAATCATTTTGTGGTGCTGGCCACAGGCCACTCGGCACTGGTCACTGCTTCCAACATCCCAGTGAAAATCATCGCGTTGCCATCGCGGGCTCGTTCGCAGCCGGCTGCGGAACAGTCTTCTTTGCGAACAGTGCCTGCACGAGCAGCATGGTTGCCCCAACAACGAGACCGCAGTCGGCGATGTTGAAGACGGGCCACTCGATGATGTAGAAGTAGAGAAAATCGCGGACGCCGCCGAAGACGACGCGATCGAACAGGTTGCCGAGTGTGCCGCCGAGGATCAGCCCGAGACTGATGCAGAGCCAGCGGTCGGTGGCGTTGGCTTTCCTCAATCCCCAGGCGAGGATCGCGACCGCTGCGACGAGGCTAACGCCGGCAAACACGGAATTGGCACGGTGCTCGTGATCGCCGCCGAGGCCGAAGAGCGCACCGTGATTAACCCGCGGCATGATCGGAGCACTGACAGTCTGCAAGGCGTTCCAAGGCTGTGCGACGCTGGGCTTGCTGAGTTCGCTGCTGGGTGCCTGATATTCCGCGGTGAAGCCGAACCAGCCCGGCACGAGGTTGTAGCGGCCGCCCATGATGAAGGTGTCGCGATTGTCGCCCCAGGCTTTGACCGGCGTCCACGTCTCGAATGCTCCCTGCTGAACAGGTTGCTGATTGTGATAGAGCCACGCAAACACGCCGTACTTGCTGCCGAGATCGAGCGTGAGCGCGATGACGGCGAGCGAGATGAAAAGCCAGCGGTAGCTGCGGTGAATCGGCATGACATCGTCCTGAAAAATGGCGGGCTGCTCCGCAATGTTCACGGTACGTTGACCGCTTCATGGCGTCAACGGCAGCATCGCTATAGCTTGCCCCATTCGCCTTCACAACCCCGACCGTGTTAAACTGCGCCGCTTCGCACGGCCTTGCCGTTCTCGTGCCGGAAGAGTCCACGGCATTCGCTGCGGATGAGCTTGACCGCGGGGCGTTTGCTCGGAATGATCGACTGTTGAATTAGATTTTGATCTCTCCGAGGTATCGATGCCGAGTCGGCTCCTGCTTGTGGCGGTGCTGGCCCTGACCGGGTTG
>JBGSSZ010000529.1:0-5756 GCA_041736785.1 Limnoglobus sp. | reverse complement strand
TGATGACGACGAATTGCTCCTCCAGCCGATCGGCAGGGTCTTTGCCTTTGCTCTGGTTCCAAGCGTCGACGATGTGCCGCAGGTATTTGGCCGAGACCTCGAGCGGCGACAGTCGCGACACCTCCGGCGGGGCCGCCCACGGCAGCAGCGGGGCCGTGCGATCGACGCCGGGATGGCAGAGCCACGACTTCGCCGAAGTGACCTGACGGCCGGGAATTTTGGCACCCTGCGAGCGGGCGAAGACTCCGATGGCTTCGCTGGCGTCAGCGTTCCACGGCAGCCCGATCGAACCCGGCGGCAGGTCGTGCGGCCCCGGCAAATACAAAAACGACGGCAGAAGCTCCGCTGAATCCACCTGGCCGGCGGATACTACTTGCGGGATGCGGAACGTTTGCAGCTTCGGCGTGGTGCTGAATTTCTCACGCGCATCCACATACGCCACGGCGATGTTGGTGGTGCCGAGATCGATGCCGACGAGATAGCGAGTCATTACGTCATTTTAGAGAGATGCGCCGAAAGCCCACCCGTTGCATCGGGTGGGCTTTGTGAGGTGCGAATTTCCCATAGTCTCACCGCATGGCAAAAATCGTGCTTGGTCTCGACATCGGCGGGGCGAACCTGAAGGCCGCGACGAGTACCGGCCGGGCCCTCTCGGCGTCGTTCGCGGTCTGGAAGCAGCCGGAGAAGCTAGGGGCCGCGATCAAGCAATTGGTTGCGAAGTTCCCGGAAGCCCACGCAGTCGCCGCGACGATGACCGCGGAGTTGTGTGACTGCTACGAGACCAAGAGCGAGGGTGTGAAGGCGATTGTCGATGCACTGGCGGCTGCGGCGAAGGGGGTGCGGATCTGGAGCACGGACGGGGAGTTTGTTTCCTCGGACCAGGCCACGAACCATCACATGAAAGTCGCCGCGGCCAACTGGCACGCGCTCGCCACATTTGTCGAACGTTTTGCAACCGACGAAGCGGTGCTGATCGATATTGGCAGCACGACCACTGATATTGTGGATTTCGACAATCACTTCGCTCCGACTTGGAAAACCGATCAGGACAGGTTGCAGAATGGCACTTTGGTCTACACGGGAGTCCGCCGCACGCCAGTGTGTGCCGTGCTCCATGACCGGATCGCCGCCGAGTTGTTTGCAACAATGGAAGATGTCTACATTGTGTTGGAGATGCTGGCGGAACGACCGAATGCCACTGACACCGCCGATGGTCGGCCCTGCACTTGGCACTACTGCCGGGACCGTCTCTGCCGTATGATGGGCGGTGATCGGGAAAGCATCACCGATGATGAAGTGCGGAAACTCGCGCAACGGGCTTATACTTTTCAGCGTCAGATGATCGCAGCGAAAGTTTGCCACTTTAGCGATCACAGCAATTCAAGATGGGGATGCAAGAAAAATGCCATCGTCAGCGGCGCGGGAGAATTTCTTGCTAGGGACGTTGCTGAAGTGATGTCACAAGATCTGAATATTGTTTCGATGAGTCAGTTGTTGACACCGGCATTGAGTTTAGTTGCACCGGCCTACGCCGTCGCAGTCCTGGCAGCGGAGCGGCCATGATCATCGTCAAAGTCGGTGGCAGCCTCTTCGACCTGCCCGACCTCCGCCAGCGGCTGGGGCGATTTCTCGCGACATTGAATGAAGAAGTGATCATCGTGCCCGGTGGCGGGGCGGCAGCGGACGCGGTTCGCGACTGGGATCGAGTGCACCAGATTGGCGAAGAAGCGTCGCACTGGCTCGCGGTCAAGGCGATGGACCATGCCGGGGGATTTCTCCGCGAACTGACTGACGTCGCGATACTCAATGTCGAAACGTTTCTCCGCGAGCATGATACACTGCCTCATACTTGGAGCGTCACCAGCGATTCGATCGCGGCTCATGTGGCAATCACAATGCACGCGGCGAGCCTGATCTTGCTGAAATCGACGAATGATGGCGACGATCTTGTGGATGATTTATTTCCGACGATTGCATCGCGACTGAAATGCTCTGTGCGTGTGGTCAATTTGAGAGAGTTTGTCGCAAGCCCACCCGTAGCTACGGGTGGGCTTTGAATGGATCACTTCAACAGGTAGCTTCCGAAATCCTTCGATTCAATGGGTTGTTGGTCCTTGATCGCGATAAACGCACTCCTCTTAAAACCTTCAATTACTTTCAGCGCCTCTGCGGCAGGCATAATGCTCGCCACCTTTGACAGCGCATCGGCATGGGTGCCGTCGTTCGCTATCACAGTGGCAGAACGAAAGCCGGTCAAACCTAGGCCGGTTTTCGGGTCGAGGACATGCGAATAGCGCACACCATTGATCTCCACATGCTGAAACAGATCGCCGCTTGTGCTGACGGCTTTGTGTTTCAGCAGCAGTCGCCGGGGCGGTGCTTTTGGGTCGAGCGGCGCAATCTCCACAATCCAGCCATCCTTGCCTGGTGGAGCGTCGCTCACTGCAATGTCGCCACTCATGGCCACCAGTGCGGAGGTAATGCCCATCGACGTGAGCAGTTTCAGTACTTCGTCAGCAGCGTAGCCTTTGCCGATACCGCCGAAGTCGATCCGCACGCCGCTGATGGCAATGCTGACGGTTTTGGCTTTCGCGTCGAGCGTCAGTTGTCGCCAGCCGACTTTGGACTTGGCTTGCTCCAGCGTCTTGGCATCCGGCAGCGAATTATGCTTTCGTGTCACTCGCCAGAGTTTGCTCAGCGGGCCAATTGTCACATCGAAGGCGCCATCCGATTTCGCCGACACCTCCTGTGCCACGGTCAGCACCTTGACGAGATCGTCGCTGATGGTGAATGCTGTCCCGGCAGCGGTGTCGTTGGCGCGGCAGAGCCTCATGATTTCGCTGTCAGCTTTGTAATCACTGAGGACATTTTCAATCTCGCGGATGCGGTAGAACGCGGCCCGACTCGCCTTCGCGGCGGCTTCGTTGCTCGCCGCGTAGAAGACGAGGCGCACCTTGGTGCCCATATGCGGCTCTTCGAACTCGTAGCGTTCTGCCGCGTAGAAGTTCCCACCCGCCGCGATGGCTGCTATAACTGTCACTACTGCCTTCATGTGTCACCTTTTGCCTTCAGGAATTGTAGCCGATGCGACTTCCCCGCCTGGCTGTTGTCTGTTTGCCGATCGTTGCTCTGGTGCCGGCGTTCGCCGACGTGCCGAAAAAGATCGACCTGCCCGCCAAGAATTTCACTGAGACCATTGCCGGCAGTGCGATCAAGTTCGAAGGGTTTGAGAAGGTGCCGGATGTCAAGTTTGAGATGATCTACATCCCCGGCGGCGAGTTCATGATGGGGAGCCCTGCGGGTGAGCCGGGCCGCAGCGAGGATGAAGGACCGCAACACAAGGTCGTGTTGAAGCCGTACTGGCTCGGGAAGTGTGAAGTGTCTTGGGATGAGTTCGACCTATGGTGGCGGAACGAGTTGGTGGCTTCGTATCCGAAGGATCCGCCATTCCCGAAGGTGGCGGATGCGATCACTAGACCGACGAATCCATACGTGCCGGAAGACTACGACTTCACGAAGGAGGGTCGCCCGGCGATCGCCATGAGCCACCATGCGGCGATGATGTACTGCCACTGGCTGCGGACGGTGACCAAGAAGAACTATCGCCTGCCGACGGAAGCGGAGTGGGAGTTTGCATGCCGGGCCGGGAGCAAGACCGCCTACAGCTTCGGCGACGATGCGAAGAATCTCGACGACTATGCGTGGCATCTGGAGAACTCGAAAGACGAGGATCTTGGCAAAAGCAAGGCCACGCACAAGGTCGGCACCAAGAAGCCCAATGCCTGGGGACTGCACGATATGCACGGCAACGTCTGGGAGTGGTGCCTCGACATGTACGATCCGAAGTTCTACGGGCTTTGTCTGGAGAAGAAAATCGAGCTGAATCCGTTCAATCCATTCAAGGACAGGAAGTGGGGCCACGTGGTACGCGGCGGCTCGTTCAAAGACGACCCGGAGAAGCTCCGCAGTGCGGCCCGGTGGAAGAGCGAAATCAAGTGGATGTACGAAGACCCCCAGGACCCCCGCAGCATCTGGTGGCTGACGCGATACTCGCAGATCGGCTTCCGCGTCTGTCTGCCGGTGGAGGAGTATCCGGAGCTTGTGAATCTCAAGCCGAGCGTGGTCAAGCGCTCGGAGCACGACGAACCGCGTGAAGGCAAGTAGTTTTCCCCGTTTTCACATTCAGGAGTCTCTCTCATGACCGCATCGAACCGCCGCGATTTTCTGAAGGCCGCCGGAGCCGTGACGCTCACCGCGGCTGCCGCACATGCGGTGGCTCCCGCCGGCAAGGATGTGATTAAAGTCGGCCTGATCGGCTGCGGTGGCCGCGGCTCGGGTGCCATCAAGGATTGCATGGATGCCGATCGCGCGGTCGAAGTCTATGCCGTCGGCGATGTGTTCGAAGACAAGTCCAAGGGGCTCGCTCACAATCTCGAGAAGGGCAACTACAAGGATCGCTGCCACCTGAGTGATCGCGTGAATGATCGCGTGTTCTCCGGGCTCGATGCATACAACCAGGTGATCAACAGCGGCGTGGACATGGTGATTCTCGCGACGCCGCCGGGCTTTCGGCCGATCCATCTCGAAGCCGCCATCAAGGCCGGCAAACACGTCTTCACCGAGAAACCGGTCGCCGTTGACGCCCCCGGCATCCGCAAAGTGCTGGCCCTCGTCGAGGAGAGCAAGAAGAAAGGCCTCGCCATCGGAGCCGGCACCCAGCGCCGGCACCAGAAGTCGTATCAGGAAGTCTACAAGTTCATTCAAGACGGCGGCATCGGCGACATCGTCGGGGGACGCTGCTCCTGGAACGGCTCGGGGATCTGGTTCAACACCCGCGCCGACATGGAGAAGCGATTCGGTCGCAAAATCAGCGACGCCGAGTATCAGATCGCAAACTGGTATCACTTCAACTGGCTCTGCGGCGATCACATCACCGAGCAGCACGTGCACAATCTCGATGTGATCAACTGGTTCACGGGGCAGCACCCGATCCGGGCTGTCGGCATGGGGGGCCGCCTGGGTGGCACCAAAGCCCGTCCGGATGGCGATCCCAGCGAAGTCGGTAACATCTTCGATCACTTCGCGGTCGAGTTTGAGTTCCAGCCCGGCTACAAAGTGTCCAGCTTCTGCCGCCACTATCCTGGACCGGGCGATGTCAGCGAAACCGTCATCGGGACCAAGGGGACTATTCATACCGACGACAAGACCCGCTACACGCTCATCACGCCCGATGGCCAGAAGCGCGAACTCTACGACGCCGACAAGGAACGCAAGAACGACAAGAACCCTTACGTGCAGGAGCACATCGACCTGATCGCGAGCATCAAGAGCGGCTCGCCGATCAATGAACTGCAGGGCGTGGCCGAGAGCACGTTCACCGCGATCCTCGGCCGCACGGTGGTCTATACGGGTCAGCCGCTGTCGTGGAATCAGATGATGAACGGCAAGACAGACACGATGCCGAAGGATCTCACGCTGCAGAGCAATCCAGAAGTCGCTCCGTTGCCGGTGCCAGGGCGGACGCGGTTCAGCTAAGTTGAAGTGAAAAAGTGACTGCCGCAAGCCCACCTGTTGCAACGGGTGGGCTTTGTTCGTTTGACTTGTCTCGACAATACGTCGTGGTCCATTATCCCAGTCGCTAGCCCGCATTTTTCACGGGCCTTTCTTCTCCGCGTGATTGTAGCTGTCGGACGGTTGTGGCGTGGTGGGATGGTCCGGATGCGAAACAGCCCCCTTACCCCCATCGTTGGACGGGC
>JBGSSZ010000516.1:0-2165 GCA_041736785.1 Limnoglobus sp. | reverse complement strand
GCCCTGCGCCCGAACAGGTGAAAGCCGCAAATTCGATGGGAGAGAAACGGCGCTTACGGTCGAGCCGCGCCCCGATCTCCGAGGCGATGAGTCCCGCGATGCGGCGGTGCGTGTCGATGGCCATGTGCCCTCGCTCGTGGTCCCGGGGAGCCGGACCCTACGTGTCCCGACCGCCGACGCAAGCAGGTATGGAAGAAGTGGCGTTATCGTGTCTGCAGCGTCTCCCGCGCCGGGCGGAGGGCTTAGTCGACACGAAGGGCGGACTGCTGACTTTCGATGCGTTCTACGCCAATGTCTCAGGAAGCGAGAGAGGATGGCAGGGACAATCTGCTAACGGGAATGCGAGACATTGTCCGGCCGGTGCGGAGGCACCACGCGAGCATCGTTTTCGGGCAGGCCGGCTTTGATCCAGCGTATGATCACTTCAATCTCCTCAGGGGTGAGTGGGCGGCTGAGAAGAGGCATGCGGGGCGTGCTGTCACCACGCAGGCGGCGAATGAGCTCGCTCGCCAATGCATTGCCCGGCACCAGAACCGCACCCTTCGTCCCACCTGCGATGGCGGCTTCGTAGCTGTCGAGACGCAGACCGTGGGCGGCACCGTGTTGCGAATGGCACATCACACAGCGCTTGGTAAAGATTGCGCTCACCGCTGCCCAGTCGGGCGGCTCCGCCTGCGCCCCGGCCGCGGTGATCGTTCCCGCCAGAACGAAGGATGGGACGAATGCGCGAAAGCGTGTCATCGGCGCGTCGAAATTAAACGATCACAAGTTCATCGGCCGTGGTCGGCAGATCACTCGCATCTCCCTCCATATCACGTACTCCGGCGCCGCGCTCCTGTTGTTTCCAGGTGCCGTCGCCCGGTCTTGGCGCCATGGCGCCCGAAATACGGAGGCGAACCTGGCACCGTGCAAAATGTGCCGCCGTTGCCGCAGGTCATGCTATACTTCACGGGCAGCTGCGGACAGTTGCGTTCGCAGCTCGCCTCTGAAGGGAAGGGGGATCTTATGAAAAGAAAACTTATCCTCACTTTGACCGTCGCGGTGCTTCCTACGGCTCTTTGGGCCAAGGACGTCGACCTCGACCAGTTGCGCGGAGTCGTGGCGAAATACCAGGATGTGAACGCGGCGTTGGCGGATGGCTACATCAGTCCGGACAATGAATGCGTCTCAGCGGCGGCCGAAGGGCTTCCGCCGGAGCTGGGTGCAATGGGAATTCATTTCATCCATCCCGAACTTCTCCAGGTCACGGCAACGGAGCCGCGGGTCGACGGCACGAGCACGCACACCGACTGGATGCGCCCGTCGGTGCTGATCTACGAGCCGCAAGCCGACGGCTCACTGGAACTCGTCGCAGTCGAGAATCTGGTCTTTGAAGCGGCCTGGGAGGCGTCGGGGTCGACGGAAGACCTCGTCGTGAACGGGCGAGGGTGGGATCACATGGCCGACGACTCGACGACGCCGGGCGACGAAGCGCATGGGTTCGCCCCGCATTTCGACCAGCACATCTGGCTGTTGCGCGAAAACCCGATGGGTACTCTCATGCCCTTCAACCCCGCCGTGACCTGCGAACACCACAAGCACTGACGCGGCGAAACATCGGGACCGCGACGCCCGCCTCAAGCGCTGGCAAAGGCGGGCGTCGAATTAACGTATTCTTGACCCTCGCAAGCGAGCGCGAGCCGATTTCGATCCTTGTCGAACGTCCGCAGAGGGCCGTCCACTCCCATGGAGGGACCATCAGCGCCCTGTATCGGAGCCTCTCGTGATCTTGTTGCCGCGTGGGCCCGACTGGAAAGGTGTGTTTGCCCGGTTTTCGTCCCGGAGTTTGCGCCACCGTTCCAAGCGAACCTGATCAAGCGCTCCGTCTTCAACGGCCGCCCGGACCGCGCATCCTGGCTCGTGAGCATGGGTGCAATCCCTGAAGCGGCATTTCGGGGCAAGCTCGGTGACTTCCGCAAATAGCAGATCAAGTCCAGCCGAAGCGTCGGTGATCTGGAGCGATCGCATTCCTGGCGTATCGATCACCCAACCGCCGCCGACGATCGGATGCAGCGAGCGAGACGTGGTCGTGTGGCGACCTTTGCCGTCAGCTTCGCGAACGTTGCCGATCGACTGCGCCTCCTCCGCCGATTTCCCCGAGAGGACGTTCAGCAAAGAGGATTTGC
>JBGSSZ010000477.1:0-3483 GCA_041736785.1 Limnoglobus sp. | reverse complement strand
GTTCATCGAGCAGGACCAGTACCGCTACTTACGCACGCGCACCGAGACGCTCGCCGCAGCGTTTGGTGCCGCCTACACGCGGGCCATGCAGGAGCCGGGGTTCCGCAGCCAGTTCGGCCTCCGCGACTGGGAGGAGTCGCTCCTCGAAATCGATCCAGGATTCGAGCCGCCGAACCCTATGAGCCGCTTCGACAGCTTCGTCCTCGACGACGGCTCGATGCGGTTCACCGAGTACAACACGGAGACCCCCGCGGGTGCCGGATACTCCGACGCGCTCAGCGAACTGTTCTACGGCATCCCCGCATTTCAGGAGTTCAACCGGCTCTATCACACGTTCCCGATCCCCTGCCGCCCGGGCACGCTGCAAGCACTCCTGGCGAGCTTCCATCAGTGGCAGGGTCATAAAAACGAAAAGCCGCGGATTGCGATTCTCGATTGGCGCGAGGTGCCGACCTATGCCGAGTTCGTGATCTTCTACGACTATTTTCAAAGCATGGGCTTCGAAGCCCGGATCGTCGATCCGCGTGACCTCACCTTCGAGGGCGGCAAGCTCCTCGCCGGTGACTACCACATCACGCTCATCTACAAGCGCGTGCTCATCCACGAACTGATCGAGCGGATGGGCATCGACCACGCCGTGGTGCAGGCGGTGCGGGCCGGAGCGGTTTGCATGGCGAATACGTTCCGCTGCAAGATCCTCGCCAAGAAAGCGAGTCTGGCGGTCCTGTCGGATGAGAAAAACGCCTCGCTCTTCACCGACGCTCAACATCAGGCGATCCGCGATCACATTCCCTGGACCCGCGTGGTCGAAGAGCGGAAGACGACCTTCAACGGCAAGCCGATCGACTTGATGGCGTACATCCTCGCGCACAAAGATCACCTGGTGCTGAAGCCGAACGACGATTACGGCGGCAAGGGCATCGTGCTCGGCTGGCTGGTGGATCAGGACGCCTGGTCCGACGCCGTGCGGCTGGCGGTGGCAGAGCCATATGTCGTGCAGGACAAGATCCCGCTGCCGTATGAGGATTACCCCAGCGTACACGACGGCACCTTGCACATCATCCCTCGGATGATGGATACCAACCCGTACATCGCGTTTGGCGAAAGCATGCACGGCTGCCTGACTCGCATCAGCACGGATGAACTTGTGAACGTCACCTCCGGCGGCGGCAGCACGATCCCGACGTTTCTGGTGGAGAAACGGTGAACAGGGGTTTGGGGTTTGGGGTGTGGGGCTTGGGAAGAGTCTGAGGGAGTGGTTCCGATGTCGCTCAAGACCTATCGCGAGCTGGAAGCCTGGAAGGTTGCCATGCAACTTGTCGAGCAGATCTACACTGTCACCAAACAGTTCCCGAGCGATGAGCGTTTCGGACTGATCAGTCAGGTGCGCCGTGCCGTCGTCTCCATCCCGACGAACATTGCGGAAGGCTACGGTCGAACCCATCGAGGAGACTACCTGCGATTCGTATCAATTGCCAGAGGCTCGCTGAGTGAAGTTGAAACGCTACTGACGATCTCGGCAAGAATCGGAGCCTGCGACCGGGATGAACTTGTCCCGATCTGGGAAACGGCTCAATCGACCGGTCGATTGCTCCGCGGGCTCTGGAGATCGCTCCAGCAAGCAGAATCCTGAAGCCTCATGCGGTTTTTCCCAAACCCCAAACCCCAAACCCCAAACCCCAGTCATGAACGCCCCATCCCTGACACTCGGCATCGAAGAGGAATACCAGATCATCGACCCCGTCACCGGGGAGTTGAAGAGCTACATCACGCAGATGATCGACGACGGCAAGCTCATTCTCAAGGAGCAGATCAAAGCTGAACTTCACCAGAGCATGGTGGAAGTCGCCACGGAGGTGTGCACGACGCCGTCGCATGCCAGGCAGGAATTGGTGAAGCTCCGCCTGGCGATCATGGGCCTCGCAGCCCGCAACGGACTCGTCATCGCCAGTGCCGGCACGCACCCGATCAGCCGCTGGGAAACGCAGGAGATCACGCCGTTTGAGCGTTACCTCGGAGTGCAGAACGACATGGCCGACTTGGCCAATCAGTTGCTCATCTTCGGCACCCACGTCCACATCGGCATCGAGGACAAAGACTTCCTGATCGACGCGATGAACGTGTCGCGATACTTTGTGCCGCACATTCTCTGCCTGAGTACATCGAGCCCGTTCTGGGCCGGTCGCCGCACGGGGCTCAAGAGCTACCGCTCGATTGTGTTCCGCCACTTTCCCCGCAGCGGTATCCCGCCGATCTTCAAAGACTGGGCCGAGTACAAGGCCATGGTCGACATCATGGTGAAGACCGGCTGCATCCCTGACGGCAGCAAGATCTGGTACGATGTGCGGCCCAACCACTCGTTCCCCACACTCGAGTTCCGCATCTGTGATGTCTGCACCAACGTGGACGAGGCTGTCTGCATCGCCGCACTCTTCCAGGCGATCATTGCCAAGCTCTGGAAGCTCCGCCGCGACAATCTCAGCTTCCGCAAGTACCCCACGGAGCTCATTGAGGAGAACAAGTGGCGAGCCGTGCGCTTCGGGCTCGACGGTAAGCTGCTCGACCTCGGCCGCGAGAAGGAAGTTCCGGCCCGCGAGGTCATCCACGAACTCATCGACTGGTTCCTTCGTGACGTGATCGACGAACTCGGCACCCGCAAGGAATGCGAATACGCTTACACGATCATGGACCGCGGTAGCAGCGCGGATCGCCAATTGAAGGTTTACCAGGAGTCCGGCGGCGACATCCAAGCCGTCGTCCGACACCTTGTCGAAGAAACGTCCACGGGCTTGACCGGATCGCTAGAATGAGCTCATGATTGCATCGTTCGAGCGTGCTGGCATTCGTTTCCAGTTTCCGGAAAACTGGACCCTCAACGACGAGACCGACGGTGAGGACTGGGTCGCCACGCTGGAGACTCCCGGTTCGGCTCTGATGGTGCTCACCTACCGCGAGGACGTCGAGCCCGCGGAACTCGGCGACGAGACCATCGAAGCCCTCCGTGAGGAATATCCCGATCTCGATGCCGAGGTGACTGTCGAGTCCGTTGCCGGGCAGACCGCGATCGGCTACGACGTGGATTTCATCACGCTCGACTCGGCTGTGACGGCCAAGGTCCGGGTTCTGGAGGCAGCTGCGGGCGCACTTCTCATCTTCTGGCAGCTTGCGGAAAAGGACCGCGAGCACTACGAAAGTCTTCTGAACGCGGTGATGGCCAGTATTCAGACGGGCGCAAACCTGAATTAGTGTGTAACATCTGCTTAATTCTTGCAGAAATGAGAACTTCCCTCTTGCAGTGAAGACGATGAAGGTTTAATTAGAGAGTAGCGAATTCCGCGGTGCCATCGCGCCCAGATTCACCGCACTTCATTCCAGCCCGTTCCGGGCTTCGAGGTTTTCACATGGCTCGTTCATCTGTTCGACGTGGGTTTACGCTGATCGAATTGCTGGTCGTGATCGCCATCATCGCGATCCTCATCGGAC
>JBGSSZ010000457.1:0-2522 GCA_041736785.1 Limnoglobus sp. | reverse complement strand
CAAGGCCGAAGCGGCCGTCGCGGCCAAAACCGACGCCGAGCGCGCCGCGGACGAATATGCCAAGAGCAAATTCGCCACGCAGCCCACGCTCGTCTTCAAAGGCACAGACGGCCCGGCTGTCTTCGCCTGGCAGATGAAGCCTGCCAGCCTGCCTGCTACGGCACGCGACCGCGACATTGTCATCATGGTCGATACCAGTGCCAGCCAAGCCGGGCTGCCGCTCAAGCAGGCCCGCCAGATCATCTCGGCACTCGCCCAAACCGCCAACAGCGGTGACCGCGTCGATGTCTGGACGGTGAATCTCGATAACAAGGCGGGCACCCGCTCGCTGACCGGCGGTTTCAAGCCGGCGAACTCCGATGCTGTCCAGGCTGCGGCAGCCGCACTCACCGAAACCGAATACGCCGCTGGTGCGACCGATCTCAAAGCCGGTCTGGAGCAAGTGCTCGGCGTCTTTGAGAAGAACCCCGCCAAGCAGCAGATTCTGGTCTTCCTCGGCGACGGTGAAAGCTCCGCCAGCAAGACTCCGCTCAATGAAGCGGCCCGCGTCGATCTCGGCTACCGGCTCGAACAGGCGGACATCAGCTTCTTTGCCGTGCCGCTCGGCCTGAAGGTCAACGCTCACAATCTGCACGGGTTCGCCGCACTCACCGGAGGTAGTGTGGTCCGGTTGCAGGATGACGTGACCACGGAACACGGTCGCTCTCTCTTCGGCAGCAAGCTCAAAGACGCGTTTGACGTGCCTGTGCTCAAACCGGGCAAAGTCACCTACGGCACCGCGATCGCCGAGACCTTCCCGACTCGCCTGCCACCGCTGCGGACCGACCGTGCCGTGCTCGTGCTGGGCACACTGAACGCCGATGCTCCGTCGCTCACTGCGAAGGTCGAAGGCACAGTCGCCGGGCAGCGCGTGACGATCGATCTCGCCGAACGCCTCGCGTCACCGGACAACCAGAACTACTTCCTGCACGCGATGCACGAGCAGTGGAAGAACGCCCTTGTGAAGGACGAGCCGGCCATGCTCGCGGCGGACCGTGCCCTCGCACTGGCGTCACAGCAGTTCCGACTCTTCCGCGAAGAGTATCTGTCGCAGGCGGTCTATGCCGTGACGACAGACCACATCGACCATGCCGAGAAGCTTTATCAGGCCGCGCTGAAGATCGACCCGACCAACAGCGAAGCCACCGCCGGGCTGAAGGTTGTCGCGAAGGTTCGTAAGGGCGAAATCATGCCGGGTAAGCTCAAGGGGAGCACCAGCGCTGAAGCGGCTCGGCAGAACGTGTCGAATCTGGCTCAGGACACGCCACCCGCAGCCGGTGGAGCCCCGAAGGCGGGCACCGACGTGAACCCCGCCGACACACTCCGTCAGGCTCAGGCTGAGCGGGCGGTGCAGGAGCAGCAGTTCCGCGTGCTGGTGGATGAGACGATCCGCCGGGCCAAGGGTCTGCTCGCGACCGATCCCGACACGGCGTACGAAGACCTCAAGCGTCAGCGCGACGTCGTGCTCGCCAACTCGCAACTGGGCGACGGCTATCGGCTCAAGCTGGCAGCGGACCTCGAAGCCGCGATGCAGACGATCAGCACCAAGGGTGCAGAGATCAAGCGCCGATCCGCCGAGGAGCGTGAGCGGATTGCCCGGACCTCCATCCGCATCAGCGAATACGAAAAGCAGCGTTCAGCCGAAGAAGCCACCAAGGCACAGATTGATGCGTTCAAGCAACTGATGAGCCAGGCTCGTTTCGAGTTGGCCCAGCAGGAAGCCCAGATCATGATCCAGGACCGCATTGCCCGCGGTCAGCCGGTGCCGCCGGAAGCAGTGGGCAGCTACATGATCGGCCAGGCCGCGACCAACCTCCGCGAGTACCGCGAACTGGTCCGCATCCGCGAAGACCGCTACCTGCTGACGATGATGCAGACAGAGAAGTCGTTTATTCCGTATCCGGATGAGCCGCCGGTCCACTTCCCGCCGGCAGCCGTGTGGCGTGAACTGACCCGCGAACGGGCACTCCGCTCCGCTGGCACACTTGGCGGCAGCCTCACCGAATCGCAGCGTCGCATCGGACAGGTCCTCGAAAACGACCGCGTCCGCCTCGAGCAGACTCTGGAAGGCGTCAGCCTCGATGAATTCCTCAAGGAGATCGAGAAGAACCACCCGCCGCTGAAGTTCGTCATCCTCGAAGAGGAATTCAAGCTCGCCGGCGAAGCGAACATCCGCGAGAAGAAGCTCAGCCTCAAGCAGAGCCTCTACGGGCTGACCATCGGCTCGGCTCTCGATATCGCCCTGCAGAACGTGCAACTCACCTACATGGTGCGTCCTGAGTACATCGAGATCTGCACCTTCGAGAAGCGTCTGAAGGAGAAAGTGGTTCAGACCTTCGACGTGGGCGAACTGGTCTATGACATTCCGTCGAGCGTGAACCAGGCCGTGCTGAATCAGAATCAGAACGTGCAGAACACGAATCTGCAACTGTTCGGTCAGGCCACGTTTGCCGGTGGGTTCGGCGGCATCGGCGGCATCGGCG
>JBGSSZ010000451.1:0-2170 GCA_041736785.1 Limnoglobus sp. | reverse complement strand
CTTCATCGCCGCGACGGTGTCGTATTTCGGCAGCCGTGGCTCACCGCGAGCCTGAGACAACTCAGGATGACACGTCGGGCACTCCGAGACGCCATGCAGCGTGCACCATCCATACGACTTCGCTCGCGGCATCAGCGCGGGATTGCACTCCACGCAAATTCCTTCGGGCACATTGTGAGCCGTGCACCACGGTTCACCCGACGCCGGCGGCAAGGGCTTCGCCAGCGACCAGCCAGTCGTGTGCCCCCACCAGGCCGCGGCTCCAAATGCAGCCAGCACCAGAAGCGTCGGCACTCCGCGAATGACGCTGCGGACCAGGCCAGTGCGGGCACGCGGATCGATTGATGTGGACATGTTCGCCTCAGTCGAATGGAAACGAATCACCATCGCAATGCGATGGATCATGTTCGGACGCGGACTGAGGATTTCAGATTGTCAACTTCTGCAAAGTGGCAAGCCGTGACCGCTGCGGTGGAACAGGCGAGCATCGACTTGGGAGGGACAGAGCCAAAGTGTAGGATGTCGGGACCGCGATGAATGTGTGTGTGATTGTGAGCGGATACTCAAGGCTGAGCCGTTCCGAAGACGCCCAGGAGTCTTCATCGCGGACAGCGAGGCAGTCTCCCGGGCACGCGGGAGATTCTGGCATCGCGATGATGCGTGTGGGCGGAGCTTCAACCGGAGCGTGCTTTCTGCAGGACTTGCATCGGCAAACGGTCGACACTTCGCGGGCTGGCGTGGAAACGACACCACTCGGAGCCGGCAGCATGCAAACGCCCAACTGGCAGGCACACATTCCCGCAGGAACGAAGTGCAGCAGCACCAGCAACAAGCTCAGCAAACGCGGCACGCAATGCTCCGTCAGGCAAGTTTGTTATTTTAGCTTCCAGGTCGCGGGCAGACAAGCCTGATGCTCCGTCGCTTACGCTTCCGGCTCGTCAAGTTTAGAAATCGATCTTCGCTCGCAGGCTGAAGACCAGCGCGGTATCGGCTCGCTGCTGGGCGGGGTCGACGATCTGCAGGTCGGGCGTGATGTGGCACCACGGCGTGACCGCCACGTTGTAGAAGAGTTCCACGCCCTGCTCGTTGCGGAAGGGCAGCACGCGGGGAGCAAGATTCTTGAGCGCGTCCGTCGGCTCGAGGTAGTAATAACCGATGCCAAAGGTGTCCAGTTTGCGGCTTGCCAGCGGGCTGCTGCCACCGAAGCCGAGGCTCGCAAACCAGCGGAACGGGCTGGGGTTGGGGTCGGCAAGACCGAGGTTGCCGAACATGCCCCAACTCCGCGTCGGTTCACAAGGATCGACGTGCAGTGCCTGGTCGAAGGCATAAGTCAGCGACCACGAACCGGTCTCGCTCGGCGCGGTCAGCCCGACGATCGGATTGATGAATGCTGCACGGTCCACGGCGGTGTAGCGGCCGCTGCTGTACGTGCCGGCGAGGCCCTGGTGACCAGGCATGCCGAAGAACTGCGTCGGCACATTGACCTGCCCGAAGATGGTGGCACCATTTGTGAAGAATGAGTCGAACCCGCTCACCGTCGGCGTGTTGGCCGTGTCGAACACACTCACACTGAACACCGGCTGAAGATCCTTCAGCACCGCGAAGCCGGCTCCGTAGGTCGAGTATGGCACGGTCCGGAGAAACACGGGGTTGAACAGGAACGCAGTATTCATGAAGCCGTCCGTGCCTCGTGCACCCCCGGTGAACGGCTGGTTGAAGCCGTCGAGCGTGTTGATCTTGCCCGCGTAGACGAGGAAATTCTCGGAGAGGAACTGAGTGAATTTCACCCCGGTCAGTGCGGTGACGTCGCCATTCGCCTGCGGCAGCGCCTCGGCGAGAATCACGGGCACCAAGCTGCCAACCGCATTGTTGATCGAGTTGCCGTAGACCGTTTCACCGTGGAGGTTGATGAACGAACCTTTCCAGAGGCCGAGCTTTTCGCCATCGACGTTGAAGAGGTAGTCGGCTCGTCCGCGGAAGCGGAAGGTCTGATCGAGCCCGCCACTGGTGACGCCGCTATAGAAGTTGGTGGAACTGATGTCCCAGGTGATGCCGTCGTCGCGGAGCGCCGTCCGCGTTCCGAACCAGTCGCCGGTGAGCTTGGGGCGCGTCAGCAGCGGGCCACCGAAAGCTGGCAACGCCGGGGTAGCTGGGGCGGCGGGCTCCGCAC
>JBGSSZ010000414.1:0-2602 GCA_041736785.1 Limnoglobus sp. | reverse complement strand
CGCGCTGCAGCAGCCAGACCTGCTGATTCAGCGCCGCCAGTGCCACGCGCGAGCGCGGATTCGCAAGGCCGAAGTACTGCGTGCGCAACGTCAGCGACGCGGCCGGTGCGGCGAACACACAGATGCCGATCGGTCTGTCGGTATATTTCAGCACCACCACCTTCCGGGTGAACGCCAGATGATGACTGCGATAGTGCCACTTCGCAAACCGCGGCCAGTCGGCAACACTATCGCAGATACTGATGTCCGCCGCCAGGGACAGTGCCCGGGGCTGAATCTCATACCGCACCATATCGATGCCGTTCTCAGAACATTGAACATGCAAACCGGGATTGAGATCCTCAACAATATCTTCGTGCGTAGTCGCCGCGAGCACTGTGATATGACGGCGTGTCGCATGTTTGCGGATATTATATGCGACCACTTTGGCGAGTGTGCGGTCGAGGCTCGCCGTGAATTCGTCGAGCAGAATAGCTCCGGTATGCAGGCTCAGTGCAAGCGCAATCCGGTAGCGATAGCGCTGTCCGTCGCTGAGCTCCTCAGGTGTCCGCAGGAGCAGCCGTGCCTCCGATAGACCGCACATCGCCAGTGTGTTCAGCCGCGATTCCAAGCTCCCCGGCAAGGCTTCCACCAGCGGCGCGTCCGGGAGATCGATCGCCATCGCATCGATCGCGTTCAACTGCTTCCCCACTGCACGCAGCAGCGATGATTTCCCGCTGCCCGACGGCCCGGTGAATAAAGCAATATCACCAGGTGTAATATCGAGTATAAGATTCTGCGCAATGATGTGTGATGGTTCGTTGTCTGCGAGTCCGAAGAGATCGCAGACCTGCCCCGCCGCGAGGCTGCGCTGTTTCGGGCGGGCCGCGTATTGTATGGTGATGGGCTTCAGCATGGCACTTCTCGCAAAACATTTGGTGTCGGTAGCTATCACATAATCCACACTCGCGGCTCGTGCAGCGTTCCCAGCACATACGCGGTCCCCATCGCGGCAGCGTCCAGCAAATCATCATGCTCACCAAACGGAAACGTCGTCATCTCGTCGATCAACGCCCGCTGCGTGCCATCGCCACTGACGACGAATGAGCCGTTTTCCACGCTGACGGCAAACGCTGCAAACCGGCTCGCCTTGGCTTTGGACTGCTTCACCCCCTGCACCTTCGGCCCAAACGCGGCATGCCGCACGAACAAATCCCGCACCGCGCCGAACGCGCCGTTGCTCTCGAACACAATCGTCTGCGGCTGCCACAGTGCGTCGAACTGCTCAATGAGTTCGATCAGCCCCGGCGCGGTCACCCGCCGAGCCACGGCGGCCAGGCAGTAGATCGTGTTGCCGAGTTTGCCGAGCACCACCAGAGCCGAGGCGTCGGCGTGGGCTTTCGAACTCACCGCCGGATCGACGCTCAGCACGACGGCATCGCACTCCGCCGGCGGCTTGTCAAACGTGCGCACCCACTCGGGGCGTATGACGATCTCCTCCTCGGCGATGGGCGTCAGGCGGTAGCCTCGGGCGAACGCCGCGGAGCCGATCTCACGCTGTCGCCGGGCAAGAGCGTCCCGATCCCACCGCTCCGGCCAGACCGGCTCAAGCTCATTTCCCACCGGGCGGCGGAACAGCGTGAACTCCGGATTCCTCCGCAGTCGGGCGTTCAAATCGTCCGCGTGCCAGGGCGTACTCAAACTCCAGAACCGCCCGTCGGGCTCCAGGAGATTCAGCACGTTGTTGAAGAAGTCCTCGCTGACGCGGTCGCGTTCGGCTTTGCTGTACGCGGCTTTCACATCGACAATGTCGTCGCAGACGAGCAGGTCGGCCCGCGTGCCGGTGGTCGAGCCACCGACGCCAAACGCACTCACGCTCGGGCCGATCGCATGACCCTCACGCTCGACCGCGAACGCATTCACCATCCACGGCCGCCACGGACTGAGATTCGGAAAGACCAGCTTCACGCGGGCGTTGCCGACGATGGCGTCACGGAGAAACCGCCCACGATCCACCGCCAGATGCTCCGCCGCACAGACGAGGATGATCCTGAGCCTGGCGTTGTGACCGAGTTCCCAGACCAGCCGAGCACAGACCTGCGTGCTCTTGCCGTGATCCCGGGGAAGTTCCACCAGGGCCCGTGGGTTCGTCGTCAGAAACGCTTGCAAGTCGCGATGCAGCCGGGCTTGGCGGATGCGGGCACCGTCTGCCGCACAAAACGCAAACTCAACAAACGCATTCGGCTCCCGCCGGGCCCGACGGATCACCCGTGCCAGCCTCAGTATCGCCCGGAACCTCCGCCTCATCGCTGGCAGTCTCGTCCAGTGACTCCAGGAGGCATGTGAGTTCGTCATCGCTGAGCCCCTCCACAAATTCCGCCATGCGGATGGTTTCCGTCGCAGCCTGCAGAGACGGATTGGATTTTGCCGCGGTCGATCGTGCCGCTTCGTCATGTTTCATCAGCGTGATCGCCGCGGTCTGCCGGGTCTTCTCGTCGTCTGCGAGCCGCAGTTGATTTCGCAGGATGGCCTTCGATTCCGCGGCGAGATGCTGGCGGTAGTCGTCCTCGGCTCGGCGGAGTGCGACGCCCCAGCGGGCCGCATGCTCCCGCGGCCATCGGCA
>JBGSSZ010000389.1:0-1723 GCA_041736785.1 Limnoglobus sp. | reverse complement strand
TGGCAATTTGTCTAGTTACTGTGCTATGTATGGCTTCTTTGACGCGGTCCGAATTCATCACATATGAAATATCACGATTAGTTGGTGTCAGCTCTTCTAACAATGTTGCAATTTGACTCTGAAGCACTTCATTCCGCCCATCGAAAACTACAAAAGCCTGTAGACTTGCAATTTGATTGTTGAACCAAACAGCCATTGGCGATGAGCGAGAATCATACAACAATTCAAGCACTTTCAACATCTCATCCATTTCGCCCCAGAGCACAATTCCTCCTGTAGTCTCCGGCCGCGGTCGCACTTTCAGTGTCACCTGCGTGATGATGCCCATCGTCCCCAACGCCCCAATGTGCAGTTTCATCAAATCATAACCCGCGACGTTCTTGACCACGCGGCCGCCGCCTTTGATCGCCTTGCCGTCGTCGCTGACGAAGCTGATGCCGATCACATAGTCGCGCAGCGTGCCGTAGCCGTAGCGCCGTGGGCCGCTCACATTCGCGGCAATCAGGCCGCCGATGGTCATCCGCTCAGGGTCCGGCACGTCGAGCGGCAGCCATTGATTTTCCTGGGCCAGTGTCGCCTGCAGCTTCGCGAACGTGATGCCTGCCTGCACGGTGATCGTCATGTCGCGGGCGGGGTAGTCGATCACAGCATCCATTGCTGTCATGTCGACAGCCACCCCCGGCTTCACCGGCGGCAGGCCGAAGTCGAGCATGGTCCGCCCGCCGACGGGGTAGACTGCTTCCTTCTTCGCCCGCTGTGCCGTCACGAGCCCGCAAAGCTCCGCGACCGTGGCGGGGGTCACGACTGGCAGTTCCAAGCCATCGATAGTGATCGAATCCATACCGAGATCTTATGACGGAACGCGATCCCGTCGCTTACGCTTCCGGCTGGTTTTGTTACAACAGGCACATGACCGAGCCTTCCGAATTCCTGGCCGCGATCACCGCTTCCGGCGTGCTGAGCCCCGAAATCGAGCGGAACCTCGCGGCCTGGACCAAGGCCATGAACGCCGACATCGCCGTGCTCAGTCGGCACTGCGTCGAGCAGAAATGGCTCACTCCCTATCAGGTTCAGCGCATCCGCAGCCGCAAGGGGCACAAACTCAAGATCGGCCCCTACATCCTTCTCGAAGTCCTCGGCGAAGGGGGCATGGGCCGCGTGTTCAAGGCCCGGCACGCCCGCATGGGCCGCGAGGTGGCTCTCAAAGTCATCCGCAAGGAACGCATCAGCAACCCGAAGGTGATCCGCCGCTTTCAGCAGGAGATCCGCGCCGCGGGGCAACTGATGCATCCGAACATCGTGCTCGCCCTCGATGCCGACAGCGCGGGGCAGATGCACTATGTGGCCATGGAACTGATCGATGGCGTCGACCTCCGCCGTCTGGTGCGGGACCACGGCCCGATGCCGATGCACGTCGCCTGCGAGTACATGCGGCAGACGGCGATCGGTTTGCAGCACGCCTTCGAGCAGGGCATGGTCCACCGCGACATCAAGCCCAGCAACCTCATGGTGACGAAGCAGGGCATCGTCAAGATTCTCGATCTGGGTCTGGCGATGCTCTATGAGGTCGATCCGCTGACCGGCACCGACCGCGTGACGCTCGAAGGGCTCGGCCTCGGCACTCCCGATTTCCTCGCACCGGAGCAGGCCCAGAACGCCCACAGCGTGGACATCCGCGCCGACCTCTATTCACTTGGCGGCAGCTTGTATTTCCTGCTGACGG
>JBGSSZ010000371.1:0-7051 GCA_041736785.1 Limnoglobus sp. | reverse complement strand
CCTATCGCATGAATTCGATTCCCGGCGGCGCCTGGGATGCCGCCGAGACCGGCGCCTGGACCGTCAAGCTCGCAGCGAACGCTGTGAGAACTGTGGCCAGCACCGGCGCATCGTTTGTGCCGGCCGGGACCGTCGGCACCTTCCTCGTCGCATTCGGCGGGCCGTACCAGGTGACGAACGCCGACGATTCTGGCCAGGGCTCGCTGCGCGCCGCCATTCAACTGGCAAACCTCTCCGCGGGAGCGGACACCATCTCGTTCGGCAGTCTGTTTACGACGCATCAGGACATTCACTTGGTCACAGCCCTGCCGGCCCTGACGCAGGCGACAACCATCACGGGTCCCGGCAGCGCGAACGTGACGGTGAACGCCTCGGCCGTTGCGGGCAGTCGCCGCCTGATCGATTCCACGCCCGCGCCGTCCAGAGCAGCAATTGTCATTAGCGGCATGACCCTGACCGGCGGCTCTGTGAGCGGGCAGAACGGTGGCGGCATTCTCATCGGGGACGAAGCGGTCAATCTGAACGACGTGGTCCTCAGCGGCCATTCTTCGACCGTTCACGGGGGAGGCATCGCCATCGGCAGCGCGGCCGGCTCGCTGAGTCTGATCAACTCCGTCATCACCAACAACACCGCGACCGCCCGCGGCGGAGCAATCTATTCCGCTGCGGCGTCTGTCATCACGATCACGGGCTCGACGCTGATCAACAACAGCGCCGGCACCACTGGCGGCGGGCTGCATGCGCAAGTCGCGGCGCCGATCAGCATCTCCGGAAGTACGATTCAGAACAACCGGTCCACGAGCAGCGGCGGCGGGCTACTCTTCGGCACCGGCTCGAACACAGTCATCAGCAACAGTTCGATCCTCTCCAATACCGCCGGGTCCGGTGGCGGCGGAATCAGCATTGCCACCGGCACGCTCACGATCAACGCCAGCACGATCGCCGGAAACACTTCCAACGCCACCCAGTACGGCGCCGGAGGCATCTCATTCAGTGCGACTGGCTCAAATACCGTGAATATCAGCCATTCGACGTTTTCCGGTAACAGATCATCCGCGACCCTCAGCGGCGGCGGCGGACTCTACCTCAACGGTTCCAGCACAAAGTCCACGATCAGCAACAGCACGTTCGCCAACAACATCGCGACCAGGGGCGCGGCCGTCGCCACCGCGTCGTTCACCGGCCTATTGAGCATGTACAACTCCACGATTGTCAACAACAGCGCGACCGTCGGGCCGAACGGCGGCGGCGGATTCTTCTCCACCGGGGGAACCATCAACATCGACAGTACGGTGGTGGCCAACAACGTGTCGACCACCGTGCCCAGCAATTTCAGCGCGACGACGGTCACGGCCAACTTCTCCGCCTGGGACGACACGACGGGCCCGAGCGGCGGAACTGGCAACCTCCCCAATCAATCGCTGGCCAGCATGCAACTTGGCATGCTCGGCAACAATGGCGGTCTGACGCAAACGATTCTACTCGCTCCGGGCAGCGCGTTGATCGACAAGGGCCGGAACACTCTGACGCTCGCCACTGATCAGCGGGGGGCGGGCGTCACGAATCCGCCGACGGCGTTCCCGCGCATGGTCGGCCTGACCGATATCGGCGCGACCGAGAACGGTCCGTACCCGACCGTCGTGGCCAACGCGTCGACGGTGCTACTCAACACACCCGCGACGAATCCCTATTTGTTCACTGTCTCTTATTACGCCGACCCGGCGAACCCGCTCGACCTTTCAACGATCGTCAACAACAACAGTGCGGTTAGAGTCCACAACATCAGCGCCCCGTCCTACGGTTCGTCCACGACTTGGATTAGCGGCTCGGGTTCCAGCACATTTTATGTTGCGACCTATCAGATTGACGTTTTGCCAGTCAACGGCGCGGCGAACGCCTGGGATTTCGGCGACAACGGCACGTATGCCATCAGTCTTGCGGCCGACCAAGTGAGGCTCACGGCCCCGAACACGCCGCTCGTGGCGGGTCCGATCGGTTCGTTCGCCGTGGCTTTTTTCGTGCCCGCAGCGGTGGCGACCACCGCGCCGAACGTCATCGCGAACATCCCCGGCAACAACAATCCTTATACGTTCGTCGTGACTTACACCGGGAGCGCCGCCAGTTTCATCGACAATGCGACGGTGCAATCCACGGGAACGACCGCGATCAGAGTGACGGTGCCTGATGGCACGATCGTGGGGACAACGCTGCTCAACACGACACCGGCGGCCGGGACAAACGCTGCCAGCATCGCGGCAACCTATCGCATGAATGTCCCCGGAGGCACATGGACGAACGCCCTGAACGGGTTCTGGACGATCAACCTCGCGGCGAATGCGGTGAAGACTGTTGCGGGCAGCGGCGCCATTGCCGTTCCCGCCGGGCCGTTGGGATCTTTTGCCGCGGCCCTTGGGGGACCGTACCTGGTCACCAACGCAAACGATTCCGGCAACGGGTCGCTGCGAACGGCGCTCCAACTCGCGAATCTCTCGCCGGGGATGGATAGCATCACGTTCAGCAGTATTTTCAACACGCACCAGGATATCAACCTGCTGACAGCCCTGCCGGCCTTAACGCAGGCGACCACGATCATTGGCCCCGGCAGCGCCAATGTGACGGTCAACGCCTCGGCCATTCCGGGCAGTCGCCGCCTGATCGATACGTCACCCGCGCCTGCGGGCGCAGCAATCACGATCAGCGGTCTGACGCTGACTGGCGGATCCGTGACGGATTTCCAAGGCGGCGGAGCCATCCTAGTTCAGGACGAAGCGCTTTCGCTGAACAATGTTGTGATCATCGGCAACTCCTCCTCGGTCAGCGGCGGCGGCATTGCCATTCACGGTGGGGCGGGCTCGCTGACTCTTCTCAATTCTGTTCTCAGCGGCAATACGACGCAGGACCGTGGCGGGGCCATCGACTCCACTTCCTTCGCACCCATAACCGTCACGAACTCGACAATCGCTGGCAACCTTGCTGGCACGACCGGTGGCGGCATCAATCTGCAAGTGGCATCGAGTCTGACGATTGCGAATTCGATGCTCTCGGGCAACACCGCGGCCAGCGGTGGCGCTGTCCACTTCTACGTCAACGGCGGATTCACTCTGATCGGCTCGACCATCAGCAACAATCTGGCAACGCTGGCCGGCGGCGGTTTCTTCTTCTATGACATGGCCGCGCCCGTGGTCATCAGCAACAGCACCCTGTTCGCGAACACCGCCGCCGCGGGTCCAGGCGGCGCTCTGGCGATCCTGCAATCCCCGAGCCCATTCAGCATTTTCAACAGCACGATCGTCGGCAATTCCGCCTTGAACGGCGGAGGCATCGCCATCGGGACAGGCGCAGGCGCGACGCTCACGCTCGACAGTTCCGTAGTCTCCGGCAACGCCGGGGGTGCGAATGCCGACGTCTTCTCGACGGCCGCCGCGATGCTGAACATGTCACACAGCCTGATCGGAAGTGTTCCGAGCACGCAGTTCGCGATTGGTTCAAATGTCAACAACCTTCCGATTGGCACAGACCCCGGTCTCGCTGGCAGCCTCGCGCTGAACGGTGCACCCGCCGGAACCCCTCTGACGCTCCTTCCGAATCCGGACAGCGCGCTCATCGACCGCGGCCGGAATACGCTGGCCCTTCCGATCGACGAGCGCGGTTTTCCGCGCGACCAGAACCAGCCTGGAGGAAGTTCCGCGGACCAGGGCGTTGCGGACATCGGCGCCGCTGAGCGCGGCAGCAACAGTTCGTCACTTCTGGCAACTGTAAGCGTGCAACCCCAGAATCCCGTCACGAACAGTTCGGCGACATTTGTACCGTACGTCTTCACCATCACCTATCAGGGGACCTCACTTCATCCTGTCGACGCTTCGACCATCCACGGCGCGGATAAGGACAAGACCATCCGCATCATCAACGGCACCGCCGCCCCTTACGCCGCCTTCGCCCGATACGTCAGCGACACCGGCACGGGCCCGACTGTGCAGGCAACGTACCGCATCGACTTGACTGATTTGCCAAACAACGGATCGCCCGGCACGTGGAGCGAAAGCGACAATGGGACTTACTCCATCACCGTTCTCGGCGGCATCGTGAAGAACATTCCGTTGACGGCGAATGTGCAGGCTGCGATCATCGGAGATTTCACCGTCAATGTGCCCACACCCGTTAACCTCAACGACCAGCTGATTTCCCAAGTTGCGAATATCAATCCCGGCGGCAGCGGCGTTGCCCTTGTGACGGCCGCCGGGCCCAATCTCTTCTTCACCTACGGCGAACTCTGGGTCACCAACGGACGACCCGGCGACGCGCATATGGTCTACGATGTCTGGCCTGGTGGTGCACCGCATATCCTCGAACTCGAAGCGGTGGGCGACCGCGTCTTCTTCCCCGCCCGGGGCGACTCCACGGGGTGGGACCTCTGGGTCAGCGACGGCACCAGCAGCGGCACGGCGCGCGTCGTCTCCGTCAATCAGGGTAGTTCATCGACACTCTATGCACCGGATGAACTCACCAATGTCAACGGCATCCTCTTCTTCAAAACCTACATCACCGGTCAGGGGAGCGAACTCTGGAAGTCCGACGGCACAAGCAGCGGCACCATGATGGTCCGCGACATCGTTCCCGGCTCGGGAGCGAGCAACCTTTCCTCTCTCACCAATGTCAACGGGACTCTCTTTTTCGAAGCCAATACGGGCGCAACCGGATTTGAACTCTGGAAATCCGACGGGACAAGCAGTGGCACAGTCCTGGTCCGCGACATTCAGCCCGGGGCTGGCAGTTCGAGCATCGACAAGATCACGAGTCTCGACGGTATCGCCTACTTTGTCGCCAATGACGGCAACACTGGCTCCGAACTCTGGCGTAGCGATGGCACGTCGTCCGGCACTTACCTCATTCGAGACATTAATCCAGGCGCTACGTCGTCCACTCCGCAGTACTTCACGTTCTTCGACGGCAAAGTCTACTTCCAGGCGAACGACGGCGTGAACGGCATCGAGTTGTGGCGAACGGACGGCACGCCCGCCGGCACGAATTTGGTGGCCAATCTGCACGCCGCCAACGGGTCGTCCTTCCCCTTCGCCCTGACTGTCATGAACGGCCGATTGTATTTCGGCGCATCGAACGGCAGCCTCGGCTTCGAGCTCTGGCGCACCGACGGTACCAGCAGCGGCACGACGCTCGTGCGCGACATTCTGCCGGGATCGGGAAACTCTATCCCCGACCGCCTGACAGTCGTCGGTGATTCGACGCTGTATTTCCAAGCCAACGACGGTGTCAGCGGCATCGGACTCTGGAAGAGCGACGGCACCAGCGAAGGCACGGTTCTCGTCAGCGACATCCGCACTGGAACGGCGAATCCCGGTTTTGACAACTTCACCGTCTTCAACCGGCAGATCTATTTCACCGCGACGAACGACAAGAATAACCAGGGGCTCTGGCGCAGCAATGGCACCTCGGCGGGCACCGTCCCGGTCGCCAATCCCAACTTGGGATCGCTGTCATCCAATCCGACTCTGTTCGTCAACGCGAACGGCAAGCTCTTCTTTGTCACCGAAGACCCGTTCAACAATCTGCGGGATCTTCTCTGGGTCACGGACGGCACCCCCGGCGGCACGCGGCAGCTTTACCACAACATCCACACAGCGACCAGCGGAGGCGCCGCTCCCGCCGTTCGAGCCCCGGTCGCGGTCGGCGGAACCCTCTTCTTCATCGGCGAGGAAGGCATCTGGAAGAGCGACGGCACCAGCAGCGGAACAGTCCTCGTCCGCGCCGCGGACGATCCACGCAACTTCGCCGCCGTCGGTGACACCCTCTACTTTTCCAGCAACGACGGGGTCAACGGTTTCGAACTCTGGAAGTCCAACGGCACCAGCAGCGGAACCGTCCTCGTCCGTAACATCGCCGTGCCCGACAGCAAGTACGGCATCCAAAGCTCCAATCCGCAACTCCTGACCAACGTCAATGGCACGCTCTTCTTCTATGCCGTCGATGGCAGCAGCAACCGAGGACTCTGGAAGAGCGACGGCACAAGCAGCGGAACAGTCCTGCTCAGGAATTTCACCGGATTGGACGGCGTTTCCAACATGGCGAACATTGCCGGCACGCTATTCTTCTGCGGCAACGACGGAATCAACGGCCAGGAACTCTGGACCAGTGACGGGACGAGTTCGGGCACTCGACTCGTTTACGATCTCAGCCCGGGTTCGCAGAGCTCGTTGCCAGGGGGCTTCACCGCGCTCGGCAATATCGCCTACTTTGAATCGACCGCAGGAATCTGGCGCACCGACGGCACGAGCAGTGGCACGCTCTTCATTAGCAACATCAATCCCAACAGCGGCACTTCCGGTCCAGAGTCCTTTGTTGAGATGAACGGTATTCTCTATTTCGCTGCAGGCTTTGCGCAAACCGGAATCGAACTTTGGCGAACCGACGGGACATCGATCGGAACGTACATGATCTTCGAAATCAACCCTGGCCCGCAAGGCAGCACACCGCAAGGCCTAACCAATGTCAACGGCATTCTAATGTTCTCCGCCAACTCCCCAGATGGCGGCCGCGAAACCTGGCGATCGGACGGCACATACTACGGCACGGTCCGGCTCCCCGAGATCGTGCCCGGGCCTTATGGCACCCCCTTCGGCAACAACTTTCTCAACGTCGGCGGCGTGCTCTATTTCAGCGCCAATGATACCGTAACCGGCGTCGAACTTTGGAAGCTCGATCCCACGCCGAGAGTTACGGCTTTGACCGGAGTCGGCCCCGGCAATCGTTCGGTCAATCTGCTGACGTTCAGCGGTACCACGCTTCCCTGGGCCCTCACGTCGATTGAGGCCACCTTCAGTGAGCCTGTCACCGCGGCAACTGTGAGCCTCGTACTGAATGGTCTCAATCAGCCGGGAGCCGTCGTCGCCGGCTCCGGAACCAGCATCGTCACCTGGACATTTACCAGCCCCGTTGAACAACTGCCCGGCCTGCTCCTGCGCGGAACCGGACCCGGCGCGATCATCGGCTCGCTCGGCGTCGGTCTCGACGGCAACGGCGACTTCGCGGGCGGCGA
>JBGSSZ010000368.1:0-6113 GCA_041736785.1 Limnoglobus sp. | reverse complement strand
ATCCCGCAGCACCTGCCGCCGTGCGGAGTTCAGCGCACTGCGGATCAGCCTCGACCGCCCGAACAGGGCATCGAGTGCCGCCTCGATCCCGCGACTCCAGACGCGGATCGGGCCACCGCTGGCATGGCTGAGCTCGTGGGCGAGAATCGCTTGAAGCTCGCTGAGGTTGACGGCGTTGACGAGCCCGCAGCCGAGGTAGAGGTCGTACGCGGGGGCATGGAGGAAGTTTTTCAGCGAAGCGTGGAGCACCACGGAGGCATTGTCGTCGGGTGTGATGAAGATGCGCCGCGGGGCGTCGGCCCCGGCATCGTCGCACACCCTCTGCACAAACGCACGTACGCCAGGCTGATGGATCAACTCGATCGCTGGCGTGGGTAGCACCGGCTTCGCCCGCCGCAGCAAGGGCCGCACCAGAAGCACCAGCAGGAGTGTGCTGGCCGCGATACCGACATATTTCCACGTCGCTGGCTGATCGAGTGCTAGAAGCACGATACCGGCGATGCAGACGAGGATCAGTGCGGCGTAGACGCTGACAAAGATCAGCTCTGCCAGCAGGAGCAATGATTCCTGGAGCGTGCGACGTGGCTTCCCAAGTCGCAGCGAAAGCGACTCCGGCTCCGGCCCCGGGGGGTAGGGAACTGTGTCTGGCGTGAAAGAGCGCACCCGATGAGCTTAGCACAAAGAACAGTCCGGTCGATGAGTCCGCCAGCCGCTGTTGCGCAACACCAGCACGAAATGGATGATCAGAAACGACGCAGCCCGTCTGCGCTTCCACAGACGGGCCGGTCGCGTTCTGATCTCTCTGGTCCCTTGGCTCAGACGAGCAACTCGCTGATCCACTTCGGCTTGTCGCCGGCGATGTAGTAAGGGCGACCGATGTTGTCGCGGACATCAGCGACCTGCTGCGGCGTGGGATCGATGCCGAGTGCCTTGTAGATCGTGGCGTACAGGTTTAGCACATCGACGGGGTTGTCCTTGATGTCGGTGCCGTCTTTGTTGGTGCTGCCGTATGCGATGCCGCCTTTGATGTTACCGCCGCCGACGACGACGCTCCAGCAGCGCGGCCAGTGATCGCGGCCCGCGTTCTGGTTGATCTTCGGCGTACGACCGAAATCGCCCATCCACACGATGACCGTGTCTTTCAGGCGACCACGATCGGCGAGGTCCTTCACGAGTGTGCCCATGCCCTTATCGAGCTCGGGGAGCTTGGTGCCGAGGCCACGACCGATCTGCTGGTGCATGTCCCAGCCGCCGAGGCTGACTTCGACCGCGGCGACGCCGGCTTCAATCAGCTTGCGGGCCAGCATGCAACCCTGACCGAACTGACCCGTGCCGTAGGCATCCTTCAATGCCTGCGGCTCCGTGGCGAGATTGAACACTTCCTTGCGGCTGCTCGTGACCAGGTTCAGAGCCTTGTCGTAGACGTCCTTGTGGGCCTTGGCGGCGTCGGCGGGGACGTTGGTCTTGAAGCCCTCTTCGAGGCTCTCGAAGAGCACCTTGCGGCGGTCCATCTGAGCCGCGGGCACGGCAGGGTTCACATTTTCCGGGGGCTGACCAGGACGCTGCACATTGAAGCTGGCGTATTTCATGCCGAGGAAGCCGGGCCCGATGCGACCACCGCCGACGCTGATGAAGCTCGGGATATCGGCGTTTTTCATCGCCTCGATGTCCATCGCCTGGTAGTAGCTCATCACGGAGCCGATGGACGGGTATTCGATCAGCGGGTCTTTCTTGCGGCCGGTGTTCATCATGAACGTGCCACGCTCGTGATCCCCCTCGCTGGTTTTCAGCGAGCGGATGATCGAGAGGTTCTTCATGTTCTTGGCGACGGTGGGCATGAGATCGTTGATCTGGATGCCGTCGACCGCGGTCTTGCCGGGTTTGGCCCAATCGCCGTAGGTGCTGGCACCGGGTTTGAGATCCCAGATGTCGATGGTGGCCGGTCCGCCGCCCATCCAGAGCACGATCAGGGACTTGTTCTTTTTCTTGAGGTCGGCTGCGGCGGCGCGAAGCGTGGTCTGGAACGCCAGCCCCGGCACGGTGACAGCCGCCGCCCCGGCAGCGTGCTTGAGAAAGTGGCGACGATCGGTGATTCCGAACATGAACTGCTCCTCGCGGGTGCCGGGATCGCCGGCGTGTGGGGTGGCGTAATGTCAGTATCAGCCGCAACATCCGCTCTGTCAAGCGGTTGAGGCAGGTTTGCACCCGCCCCGACAGCGGCGATCACAACTTCTCAGACGATTTCCATCGCCGTGAGTTCCAAGAAAGCAAACACGCTGCGTTCCCGGAAGTTCCGCTGGCACAAAGATTCCGCCTCGCGTAGCCACGGTCCAGAGAGAAAGAAGTTGCGATGCTCGCAATTCAACTACCGCTCCGCGGCGGATCGCACTAATATTTAGGTCACAGCAGTGAGTCGCGTCGCGACGTGCTGCTGGAAGGAGTTTACGATGGCCGTATCACTCAACATTCCAAGCGAGGCTGAGCGATCGTTCCGTGAGGCATGGGGTGACAATCTTGATCAAAAGGCATTCGAGGCGTTGATCATTCAGGGCTATCGGGAAAAGCTGTTCAGCGTGGGTCGTGTCGCAGAACTGGTTGGCCTCAGCACCTCGATTCAGGCGGAACAGTGGCTAGCCGATCGACGAGTCGAACGGAATTGCTCTCCGTCTGATTTCTCCAGCGACTACCTGTCATCCCACGCATTGCATGCGACTCCGGCAAGGTAGAAGCTGGAATGTCAGTACTTTTGGTTGTTTCCGATACCGGTCCGATTCATTACCTGACTCTGCTCGGTCGGATCGAAGTCCTCTCACATTTTTTCGGCGAGATTTTGGTGCCGTCGGCAGTGCTCCGCGAATTGAACCATCACAGCACGCCACAGCCGATTCGTGAACTGATGCTCAATCGACCCGCCTGGATGAAGGAGGTCGATTGCCCCAGAACAAACTCGAAGTTCGATAGATTCGGCATCGGTGAACGGGAAGCTTTGACCGTGGCACTACTTCATCCCGGCGCGGTTCTTCTGTGTGATGACGGTGCGGCACGTGCTGCGGCTGCGTCCGAGCAGATTGCGGTCAGTGGGACAGTGGGAATCTTGAGAGACGCCGCATTGAGCAACCTGGTCGACATTCGAGAGGAAATCGAACGGCTTCGAACTCAGACCAACTTTCGCGGAACCGACAAGTTCTTCGAGAGTATTTGCACGGAAACGGAACGCCTGATTCGCGAACGATCTCAACTCTCTGCTGAAGGTTGTTAAGATTGTGGACACAACCACCGCCTGCCAATCCCGGAGCCCGGCATGATCCTTCGCGGTTTGAACGCACTCTGGGGTTTCACCCGCACCATGTGTGGCGCACCCAAGCTCTCCGCTCACGACCTCGCGTATCTCCCCGACCGCATTCACGGCCGCAGTCTGGCCCGCGACTGGCCACATTCACGCTCCGCCGTCGCCGCTCCCGCCACCGAACACAACCCGCTGCGGACCTATTTCGAAAACCTGAGCGAAGGCCCGGGCATCTATAAATGGCTCCATTACTTTGACATCTATCACCGCCATCTGGCCCGCTTCGTGCAGCAGCCCGTCGTGCTCGTCGAAGTCGGCATCTATAGTGGCGGCAGCCTCGGGATGTGGCATCACTACTTCGGCTCGCAGTGCCACGTGCATGGCATCGATATCCAACCCGCCTGCAAGATCTATGCAACACCCAACACCAGCATCCATATTGGTGATCAGGGAGATCACGGATTCTGGCAGGACTTTTATCGTCAGACTGGCGATGTCGATATCGTCATCGACGACGGTAGCCACAAACCCGAGCACCAGATCATCACCCTCGAAGAATCGCTGCCGCGGCTGAAACCCGGCGGGGTCTATATCTGCGAGGATGTGCACGGCCTGCACAATCGTTTCAGTGCGTATCTACATGCTCTGTGCGACGGGCTCAACACGGCCCGGCTCGGCCACAATGCGGCCGGGGAATGGAGTTCGCCGGTGTCGCCGCTGCAGAGCCGGATCGCCTCTGTGACGCTCTATCCGTTTCTGGCTGTGATCGAGATGCGTACTGCGGCTCCGGTGGAATGGACCTCTCCCAAACGCGGTTCGCAATGGCAGCCGTTCATGTCGTAAGCTGACTCCCCACACTCCATCCCAAGTTTGCCATGCCGTCGCAACCTGGTCAGTCCCCCGTCGAAGCGCAACTGGTCCACGACCTCGCGGCGGCGTACGAACGCATGACCGAGCAGATCGGCCGCGTGATCGTCGGCCAGAAGACGGTCGTCGAAGAATTGCTCATGGCCATGTTCAGCCGCGGGCATTGTCTGCTGGTCGGCGTGCCCGGGCTGGCGAAGACGCTGCTCGTCAGCACTGTGGCGAAGATCCTGCATCTGAGCTTCAAGCGGGTGCAGTTCACGCCCGACTTGATGCCGAGCGACATCACCGGCACCGACATTCTGCAGGACGATCCCGACACGGGTCGTCGGCGGTTTGTCTTCCTGCCCGGGCCGCTATTCGCGAACATGATCCTCGCCGACGAGATCAACCGCACCCCGCCGAAGACGCAGGCGGCGCTCTTGGAAGCGATGCAGGAAGGGCACGTCACCGCGGGCGGCACCACCTACCGCCTGCCGGAGCCGTTCTTCGTGCTCGCCACGCAGAACCCCATCGAGCAGGAAGGGACCTATCCGCTGCCGGAGGCACAGCAGGATCGCTTCATGTTCAATATCAAAGTCGGCTATCCGTCGCGGGCGGAGGAAATCGCCATCATGAAGGCGACGACCGGCAACAGCAAAGCCGAGCTCGCCCCGATTATCGATGCCAAACAAATCCTGCAGTTTCAGCAGGTCGTGCGGCAGGTGGTCGTGGCGGATCATATCTTCGCATACAGTGCCGACTTGGTGCGTGCGACGCGGCCGAAGGAAAAGGACGCACTCAAGTGGGTGCCCGAGCTTGTGAGTTGGGGAGCCGGACCGCGGGCCTGCCAGTATCTGATCCTCGGCGGCAAGGCCCGAGCCATCCTGCACGGCCGCGTGCACGTCACCACCGAAGACATCCGCTCCGTCGCCTACCCCGTGCTGCGGCACCGCATCATGACCACGTTCCATGCCGATGCCGACGGCGTGACGACGGACGACATCATCAAGAAGCTGATCGACGCCACGCCGGTGCCGCTCGAAGCGAAGCGGCTGTGAGATTTATTTTCGCGATTCGATCACCCGTGCGATGCCCGCGCCGTCTTTGATCGTGCGGCCCACAGTCAGCGTCTCAGCAAATAGGTTCCGCACACTCTCGCTCTGCGTGGCGCCAATCTCGACCATGACCGCGCCACCGAGCGTGAGATGCGTCGGTGCGTCCCTGGCGATTCGGCGATAGAACGCCAGGCCATCCGGACCGCCATCGAGAGCGAGCCGCGGCTCATGATCGCGGACCTCTTCCTGCAGCGTCAGCATCTCCGAGGACGTGATGTATGGCGGGTTACTGATGATGAGATCGAATGTCTCCCCGCGGGCCGCCGCAAACAAATCACCCAGGCGAAAATCAATTTGGGCTGTCACGTCATGGCGCACGGAATTCGCTGTGGCCACAGCCAATGCATCGGGACTCAAATCGACCGCCACGACTGTGGCCTGCGGGTATTTGTGCGCGATGCTCACCGCCAAGCAGCCGCTGCCGGTGCCCAGATCGAGGACGCGAGCCGCCGGCTTCAGCTTCAGTTCTTCGAGGGCCGCGAGCAGGAGCGTTTCCGTGTCGGGCCGCGGGATCAGGACCGCTGGCGACACCGCGAACGGCAGCAGGAAGAACTCGCGATCCCCCGTCAGATACGCCGTCGGCCAGTGCTCGCTCCGCCGCTTCACCACGTCGCGATAGGCAGCCCGTGCGGCGTCGCCGGGAATCTCGTCGTAGCGCACGATCAAGTCGATCCGCTTGCACTTGAGCGTATGCGCCAGCAGCAGTTCCGCCTCCAGCCGCGGGCTCTCGATCCCTTTCTCGCTGAAATACTTCGTCGTCCAGGCGATCAAGGTCTTGATCGTCCAGGGCGGGGCTGCAGACATGGCATCCATTCCTCGAAGAGTGGATTCAACCAGTCCGCAGCGCAAGCAAGGCAGTAACTCGC
>JBGSSZ010000348.1:0-7179 GCA_041736785.1 Limnoglobus sp. | reverse complement strand
CGACATGCTCAACGGCGGAGCCGGCGACGACCTGCTCAGCGGCGAGGGCGGAGATGACACGATCATCGGCGACATCGGCAACGACACGCTGCTAGGTGGTGCTGGCTTCGATCTCCTCACGGGCGGCAGCGGCAACGACCTCCTCGATGGCGGCGATGGCGATGACCGACTCTACGGCGAAGCCGGCGATGACACGCTCAGTGGCGGCACGGGCAACGACTTCATCAGCGGTGGCACCGGCACGGACATTCTTCACGGCAACGACGGTGCCGACACGCTCCAGGGCGACGAAGGCAACGACACCATCACTGGCGATGCCGGTGCCGACTTAATATCCGGTGGCGATGGCAATGACATCCTCGATGGCGGCTCCGAAGCCGATATGATCTTTGGCGGCGACGGCAACGACACGATCGCCGGAGGCTCAGGCAACGACCGCATCGACGGCGGCACGGGCGTGGACAGCATTGCTGGCAACGACGGCAACGACATCATCGAAGGTGGAGCCGGTTTCGACTCCATCCAGGGCAATGATGGCGATGATTTCCTCTCCGGTGGTGCTGGCGACGACACCATCACCGGTGGCCTCGGCAACGACACACTCGACGGCGGTGCTGGCAACGACATCCTGATTGGTGGCGACGGCGCAGACATCCTCCGCGGCGGAGCGGGCTTCGATGCCCTCTTCGGCGACAATCCCACCACGCTCTTCAGCACCAGCGAATCCCCTCAGGCACCGCTCGAAGTGGAAGCGGGTTACTTTGGCTTCACAACGCTGGTGCGGCCCGCGTCGCTCACGGATCCGACTGTGAATCAGGGCTCCGCCAGCGATGGTGCCGACACCATCGATGGCGGTGCGGATCGCGATCTGATCTTCGGCGGTGGCGGCAACGACCTCATTCGCGGCGGCTCCGGCAACGACTACATCGATGGCGGCCTCGGCAATGACGTGATCTACGGCGACGACGGCCAGGACCAGCTTCGCGGCGGTGCGGGGCAAGACGTGCTCCACGGCGACAGCGGTCGCGACTGGCTCTTCGGCGATGGCGGCGACGACATTCTCTTCGGCGATGCCGGCGACGCGGGCAATCAGGATGGCCAACGACTCTACGGCGGTTCCGGCGTCGACACCCTCTACGCCTACGCACCGACCACCAGCGCGGCCGAGTCGCTGCTGATCGGCGATGCTCTCTACGGCGGCGATGGCGGCGACTTCCTCTACGGCAACCTCCGAAAGGACTTCCTCGACGGTCAGGCCGGGAGCGACTATCTCCACGGCGACTATCTCAGCGGCCCGACCTATGCCAACAACACGCTCGCCAGCACGACCGGCGGAGCCGACACGATCCTCGGCGGTGCCGGGCAGGATCAGCTTTTCGGTGGCGGCGGCAACGACACGCTCTACGGCGGCGAAGACTCCGACTGGATCGAAGGGCAGGACGGAGCCGACATCCTCCGCGGCGGATGGGGCATCGACATTCTGCTCCTCGACGTCGACTCGCGCTACACGAACTTTGCCAACGACAGCTTCGACGGCTTTGGAGGCAACTACCCTGGCGACACGCAGCCCGATCTGCTCGAGACCGATGTCCTGCTCGTGCAGGGCAACCAGAATCAGCCTGTGCCCGGTGTGAACGACGGCCTCAATGACCTTATCAACATTCAGGAAACCGAGACCGGCCTGCTGAGCGTCGAGTATCGCCGACTCGTCGGGCAGAACTCGCAGTTCGATGTGCAGTGGCGTTCCACGGCCACACCCGGCAATCCGAGCAAGCCGCTCGTCGAGCAAATCCAGGTCAGCGGTCTCACCGGAAACGACACCATCAGCGTCTCGCTCCAGCAGACCACGCTCGATCAGCTTGCAGTGAACAATGACTGGGTCACGGTCCTGCTCGGCGGTGGCGGCAACGACACCATCACCGGCACCAATGGCCCCGACCGCATCGAAGGCGGAGCCGGCTCGGATGTGATGTACGGCCGCGGCGGCGACGATCGGCTCTGGGGCGACCTCGGCAACGGGCAGGGCAACTTCATCGACCTCGACACGTTCTACGGCGGCACCGGCGACGATGACCTGATCGGCGGCACGGGCGACAATGTGTTCCAGCCCTGGAGCCAGGCTCCGCAGGAAGCCACACTCGCCGGCGTGCGGCACTACGGCGTCTTCATCGACGCCGCGGGCACCGTCGTCGATCTCAGCACGCTCGACCCGATGCAGCCGCTCCCCAGCGGGCTGCGACTCGAAGACACCGGGCTCAACCGCGTGCTCGGCAATCCCAATCCTCAGGCCTACGACTACCTCTACGGCGGCACCGGCCTCGACTTCCTCTATGGAAACAACCCCGCCAACGCGACCGTCAACAACGACACGCACTTCGACAAGGACGGCCGCGAATTCGAGGTCAAGCAGAACACCGGCATCGGTGGCGAACCGTGGAAGCAGTATGCGAAGAGTACGAACAAAGTCTGGTACGTCGCGGGCAGCGGCGGCAACGACACCATCGACGTCGACTACGTCACGAACCCGTACAACCCGCTGTTCGGTCGGCACGTCGTGACGTTCCGCACGGCGGGCAGCTTCGATCCGCGCGTCGCCGGCTTCGATACTTATGGCGCGTTCAGCAACAACAGCACCGAGCGTCTGCCGACCCAAACGCTCAGCGATCCGCTGCGCGATTCGTCAAATGTCGGCACCGACAATGTCACGGGCCTGATCCGCGATACCTCGGCACTCTTTGCCGCGCTGGTGACATTCGGTGCCGCGAGCCCCACGGATTACGGCGGTGTGATACAGGCCTTGTTCGGCCCCGCGCCGGCGATCCAGGCGATCGTAATCGACGGCCTCGCCGGCGACGATCTCATCCGCGTGAACGAAACCACCCGTGCCAGTGTGTGGGTCGACGCCGGTGACGGCAACGACACGGTCACCGTCGCGCCGTTCCTTTCGTTCCTGCCCGATTCGCTCGATCCGATCACCTACACGACCCCGGTGGGGAGTCAGGTCCCGGTGCGCGGCAATGACGTCAAAGCGACCGCCGCGGTCCTGAGTAGTGATGCGAAGAGCGTGCAACCGCTGGCGGGAAGTATGAGCTTCAGCGGCTTGACCATCGACAGCGCCCGCGGTGAGCAGCCGGACATCGACTGGTACAAGTTCACGCTGGCGAGCACGCCGCTGCCTTCGGATTCGCTCGCGCTGCGGGCTCTGCACAGTATTCCGAACCTTAACCTCACGGCTACGTTCGTGAATGGCGGCAGCGAGACGAAATTTTCGGATGGCCAGTTCAGCCTCGCCGGGCTCGCGGCCGGCACGGAGTACTACGTCCGCGTCGAGTCGGCACTCAGCATCCCGGTCGACTACGTACTCGACTACACGCGCACGGACACGCCGGACACGATCAGTGGCAACTCGATGACCTCGAGTGCGTTCGATCTGAAAGAATTGAGCCGCGTGGAACGCCTGACCGGGCTCACAGCCGCGGCGGGCACGCCGGACTGGTATCGGTTTCGCTTGCGCACGACCGGCGACAGCGGCACGACCATCACGCTGAACGGCCTCACAGCCGGTGCGAAGAGCACACTGACGTTCGCCAAGCTCGACGGCTCACCGATCAACAGCCAAAGCACGAGCGGTGTGGCGAGTGTGACGCAAACGCTCAGCGGAGTGGTGGCCGGGGACTACCTGTTCAGCGTGACCGCCGACACCGCGGCACGCTACTCGATCGCCGTCACTGGCGGCGAAGCTACCGCCAGCGGCAACGGCACCAGCGGTACGGCGTATCAGCTTTTCAATCCGTCGACTCCACTCGATCGGCTCGTGCCGGTGAATCAGGTCTACACCACCAGCGCGCCGCAGTTCTACTCGTTCCAACTCGACGACATCGGAGCCGTCGGCGATGCGCTGCGGCTCACGACCACCTCGGCGAATGTCATGTTCAGCGTGCAGCTTTCGCAGTTTGTGGACAACGTGCCCAAGATCGTGACGACCTACGAAGTGTCGAAGGAAAACTCGGCGAGTGTTGAACTCGCGGGGCTGCCCATCGGCTCGTATGAGGTGTCCGTGACTGCGAGCTTACGCAACGGAGCCACGAGCGGCTCGCTCAGAATCTCATCGAGCCTGGTGCCCGACCTGCGCTCGCGGGCCGACTATGCGAGCATCACTGTCCGCGATTTCGGTACACCACTGCCCACCCGTCGCGACATCCTCATGGGCGGCAACGGCGACGACGTGCTGCAGGGCGGCAACTTCTCCGATTGGATCTTCGGCGGAGCCGGCAACGACCTCCTCAGTGGCGGCATCGATGGGTCGGTCGACGATCTCATCTATGGCGAAGACGGCGACGACCGCTTCCAGATCATGCCGAACTACACCGGCCCCGAGGTCACGCGCAGCGATCTGTTCAATGGCGGCGACGGCTTCGATCGCGTGGTCTATCAGGGGCTCGATGGTCCGACCGGTCGCGACTTCGTGACGCTCGGCTACGACCGCTTCTTCGCCCGCTATCGTGTGGGCAGCGTGGCGTGGAACGACGCGGAAAGCCGCTTCCTCTTCGCCGACGGGCTGTGGAATCTCCGAGTGAGCACGTTTGAAACCGCGAACGTGGAAGGCATGCTGGTCGACACCCGCGGCGGCGCGGACATCGTGCACGCCGACGCCGGCTATCGCATCAACGGTCAGACCTGGGGGATCGAGCGCGGCGATGTGCAGGGCCGTGCGGCGATCTACAGCGCTCTCGAAATCCGCGGCGGTGCGGGGCAGGACATCATCTACGGCGGCACCGGCGGCGACACCATCTACGGCGGCAACGATATCGACTACATCCAGGGCGGCGACGGCAACGACCGCATCCTCGGCGAAGGCGGCAACGACAAACTCGCCGGCCAGGCGTTCAACGCCACGGTGGGATACCAGACCTATCAGCTTCCGCCGACGAGCCTGCAAACGGGCACGCCGGACACAGGCGTCCCGCAGACATCGACCACGGTGAACGTGCCGGCGTTCGGGCTGGCCGCACCGGAGCCGACGCGCGATTGGAACTACGCTGGCGTGAGCCTGCCGAACACCGGCACTGCGAGCGTGGCCGATGCCTATGCGTTCGAAGGCCGCGATGAGAATCAGCAGCTTCAGAACTTCATCCCCGTCGGCGACTTCAACAGCGACGGCCAGACCGATTACATCGCCAGCGGAGCGGTCGGGCACAGCTATCTGCTCTTCGGCCCGCTCACGCCCGATCAACTCTTCCGCGTGGACATGAGCAAGTCGATCGATCCCAGCACCGCCCCGGCCGATCTCCGCGTCCGCGGCAACACCTGGAGCTACAACGTCAGCGTTCAGAACGACGACCTCAACGATCCCAGCAACGACGCGGCGACCTTCGCCGATCAGTACCGGATCACCGGCCTGAGCAACGTCCGCTTCACGACGACCAACGGTGGCACGCCATACGTTCCCGCGAAGCGAATGGGCGATGTCAACGCGGACGGGTTAGCCGATGTGGTCCTCGTGTCGCAAAGCGGCTCGAACCTGGCCATTCAGACGATCCTTGGTCGCGCAACCTCTGCGCTGACGACGAACATCAATCTCAGCGCGACGACGGTGACCAATGTCAACAATGTACTCGGCACGCCGCAGGCATTCGTCCAGAAACGGGATGGCGGCAACATCGGCGATCTGCTGGTGGTCGGTAGTGCGGCGGCGACCGGTTCGTCGAACGGCACGGTCGGCTATCTCTTCTACAACGGTGCATACACGACGGGCAGCCAGGTCGTCCTGCAGTTCAACACCAAGTATCTTGCCGGTGCCCGCTTCTATGCCGCGGTCGGCGATTTCAACGGTAACAATCGCGACGACACGCTCATCGGCGTCGAGAACTACGCAGCGGGGGGCATTGGCCGTGTCTACCTCATTCCCGGCGAAGTCAACTCGGGCAAGTTCCCCGGCGTCCTGGCGCAGAACCTCGACACTACCTCGTCGTTCATCTGGGAAGGCGTCGGCCTCGGTCCGGTCTTCGCGCTCGGCGATCTGAACGGCGACGGCCGCGACGAATTCGCCCTCAGCCGCACGGTCACCACGGGCGGCGCCACCGGCGGGTACATCTTCAATGGCGACTCGATCTACAAGGACACGCGCCCCACGCAACCCGGAAACATCTTCACCAGCTTCTTCGGCAGCGGTGGCAGCATCAGCCGCGGCACATCCGGAGCGACTTACACAGGAGCGTATCAGTTCTCCAGCGGCGACTACGATGGCGACGGCAAGCCCGATCTGCTCGTCGGACTGCCGAGCTCCACACGCTCCGACGGCATGCCCGACACCACGGCCAATGCGGCGTATCTCTATCGCGGCGCATCGGGCTTTTTCAATCTGTCGCCGTCGAAAGCCGCGGTGACCTTCCCCGGCGACACGACCGATTCCGGCTTCGGCACTCTCGGCGCGAGCTTCGTCGATCTGAACGGCGACCGCCTCAGTGACATTCTCGTCGCCGCTCCCGCGGCCAGCGTCGCCACGGGCTACACCACGGCCAATGCCGGCCGCATCTACACTATCTTCGGCTCGCAGCAGATCGCCAATATTGGAGCGACCGTCGAGTCGATTGGCAACCGCTCCATCGCCGGGCTGGGGGATGCGGTGGTCGAACAGTCCGACGGCTCGCCCTACATCTACGATCAGCAAAACGACCCCATCAGCGGCGACGGCACCGAACTCTACAGCAGCGGCACGCTCGCCTTCAGCGACTCGGCTGATGCGGATCGCTTCGAGCCGCAGAACGGCGACTGGGAAAGCAGCGACGGGACTTACCACCGCACTGGCACACTCGACGATGAAGTCTTCAGCCTCTTCGATCAGGAAAACTTCTTCCGCGAAGACTTCCGCCTGACCGCAAACATCGTCACCGATCCGCTCGATCCGGCGACCGGTCGCGGCGAGATCGTCTTCGACTACGTTAACAATGCGAACTACAAGTTCGCCGGGCTCGTGATCGACGAACCCAATTTCAACATGATCTACGAATTGGGTGATGTGGTCGATGGCGTGCGGACGGTGCGGACGAGTGCGCTGGATATTCTCACTTCAGACCCGCGGCCGCAGTTCTTGCTGGCCTCGAAGGGCTCGCAGATTTCGCTGACCGTCCGCTATGGGCCGCTCTCGCCGAGCTTCACGTTTTCGTACACGTGGCCGGT
>JBGSSZ010000288.1:0-3325 GCA_041736785.1 Limnoglobus sp. | reverse complement strand
CGAAGCCGCCGCACTTCGCCGCGAAGGCCAAGCGGGTGATCTACCTGCACATGTCGGGCTCGCCGCCACACCTGGACCTGTTCGATCACAAACCCGAACTGGTCAAACTCAGCGGCAAGGATGTGCCGAAGTCCTTCCTCGAGGGGCGACGTTTCGCGTTCACGTCCGGCGTGCCGAAGCTACTGGGCAGTCCCCGTAAGTTCAAGCAACGCGGCAAGTCCGGCATCTGGATGTCCGACGCAGTCCCGCACTTCCACGACATCGCCGACGACATCACTGTCATCAAGTCGATGACCACGGATGAGTTCAACCACGCCCCGGCCGAGTTGCTTCTCTTCACCGGCTCGAATCGTCAGGGCCGGCCCGGCATGGGGTCGTGGGTCACCTACGGCCTCGGCAGCGAAAACGAGAATCTCCCCGGCTTCGTCGTGCTCATCTCCTCTGGAGTTCAGCCTAGCGGCGGGCCGAACTGCTGGGGCAATGGCTTCCTGCCCAGCGTCTTTCAGGGAGTGCAGTGCCGCAGCAAGGGAGACCCGGTGCTGTCGGTCAACGATCCGCCCGGTATGACTCGCAGTGTGCGCCGTAAGACGATTAACGCACTTCGCGACCTGAACGGACTGCAAGCCGCGGAGCTTGGCCACCCCGAGACGACCACGCGGATTCAGCAATATGAACTGGCGTTCCGCATGCAGATGGCTGTGCCCGAAGTGATGGACATCCATCGCGAGAGCAAGGAAACTATCGCGGCTTATGGAGCCAATCCCGGTGCGTCGAGCTTTGCCAACAATTGCCTGCTCGCCAGGCGGTTACTCGAGAAGGGCGTCCGCTTTGTGCAACTCTTCGACTGGGGCTGGGATTTCCACGGTACAAATCCCGCCGAGGATATCCGCGATGGTTTGACCAATAAGTGTGCCACGATGGACAAGCCGATCGCCGCCTTGATTCGCGATCTGAAGCAGCGTGGTCTGTTCGATGACACTCTCGTCGTGTGGAGTGGCGAGTTTGGTCGCACACCGTTTCGCGAAGGTCGCACCAGCGGTGGCAGCATTCTCGGTCGGGATCATTACCCCGACTGCTACTGCGTCTGGCTGGCCGGTGCGGGCATTCAACGCGGCTTGAGCTATGGCGAATCCGACGAACTCGGCTTCGGCGTCGCCGAGGACAAAGTCCATGTCCACGATCTGCAAGCCACAATTCTGCAGCAGTTAGGCATGGATCACACCCGGCTCACACACCGCTTTCAGGGCCGGGACTACCGGCTCACCGATGTCCACGGCAAAGTTGTGAAGGGTATCCTCGCATAGCAAGTGAGAAAGTTTCCCTTCCATTCGGAACAGTCTTAGAGCCCGTGGGCTGTGATGCCGACGGCTTCGGCTCGTGGCGGCGGGGAGGAGCCGAAGTAGCCATTCCAAGCGAGATCAATCACGTCGGGAGAGAGTTCCAAAGGGATACCGCGGAAGCGGCAGATGTCGCGTGAACGCTCGATCAAGTCACGCGGCTCGCACGCCCGCAACTCTCGGCCCGTGCTCGAATACCGCTCCAGCACGCTTTCCAGCAAGCCCTTAGGTACTGTGGCTCCGTGTTTACCTGCGTACGCTGTAAAGATCTTCGCGTACTCCTCGGGATTCGGTGCTTCGAGGAGCAGGCGGTAGCCCATGCGGCGCAGGAACGCGGGATCGGTGACAGTCTCCAGACTCAGGTTTGTCGCGATGATCAGCACCTGCCGCAGCGGCACTTGGATCTTTTGACCGGTCACGAGCGTGAAGTAATCGAAGTTGTGCTCCATCGGCGTGATGAAGCGATTGAGCAATTGGTGCGGTGAAACGCGTTCGCGGCCGAAGTCGTCGACGAGGAACACGCCGCCATTGGCCTTCAGGTGCGGCGGAGCTTCGTAGTAGCGGAGAGCCGGGCTCCAGACGAGATCGAGATAATCGAGTGTGAGTTCGCCACCGACGACGACCATCGGCCGGCGGACCCGCACCCAGCGACGATCGATGGCCGCGAGGGCTTTGTCGCTGCCCATCTCCACTCGCTGGTGCACCTGTTCATCGAAAAGACGGATGACGCTGCCACGGACGGCGACGCAGTAGGGCATCCAGAAGTCGCCCTGGAGGGCGCTGTGGATCTGGCGACCGACGCTGCTTTTGCCGTTGCCCGAGGGACCGTAAACGAAGAGGCTGCGACCGGATGAGACCGCGAGTCCAGCAAGTTCGACCGCCTTCGGCGTGAGCACGAGGCCGTTGAGAGCCGCAGTGACATGTGCCGGCTTGACCTCGGGCGTGCGATCAAACTCCCAGCGCAACATCGCGGAATAGGCTTCGAGGCTGACGGGAGCCGGCCCGAGGTACGCGCAGATCGCCATGGCTCGCTCGGCGAACTGGCTGCCCCGCTCGGTGATCTGCAGCGTCGGCTTGCCACCGCTGGTCATCATCGTTTTCTCGACCAGGCCCTCCATGCGCATGTTCGAGACGATGGTGTCGGCGAGCGTCGCCGAGATATTCATCCGTTCGCTGAGCCACTCGGCGTTAAACTGGTTCGCGTTGAAGGCGAACTTCACGGCGAGTTCGACGAGCGCGCCATCTTCGAGCCGGGCGTCTTCGACGGTCTGCGGGGCCCGCGGGCACATCAACTCGCCGAGCCGACCCATCGGCGGGAGGTGCGGGTTCTTCGCTGTGGAGCTTGCGTTCTCGACCATGGGGCCACCTATGCCGGGGAAAATCCTGGGTGTGTCTCGCCCAACTACCTCTGATGTCAGTTATGCGGGATTTCGATGCGACACCAACCCAGATCCAGATAGGTCACCTTGGTGCTGTCGTTGTTGAAGTGTTTGGGACTGAGCGAGTAGATGACAAAGCGGCCGTCTTTTTCGTCCTGAACGAGTCCCGCTTGGCGGAGCACGCCGAGGTGGTGCGAGACATTCACGATCTCGACGCTGAGTAGTCGTGCGAGTTCGGTGACGTTTTTGGAGCCGGTGCGGAGGCACTCGATGATTCGGATTCGGTTGGGTTCGGCGATTGCCTGAAGAAGATCAGCACACTGCTTGGCTTGCTTCGTATCGGTCATCTTGACTGTTCCTAACATCAATATCGAGGGTGGCTTGCGTCCGGACTCCCGACGGAATATCGCCGCGGGTGTCTGCTCACACGCAGAAGAATGAGCATTACAACCATCTTATAGACGTTGTTGTTCGCGACAATCAACGCCGCCGAAATGCGTTCAGCGTCGCCCGCACAGTGGTGCTCCGCAGGGTGGCCCGTCACCGCGGCAGTTGGTCGCCGTGGCGAGTGGCTTCGCCGGGACGCTGAACTGCCGCGCGGTGGTGTTG
>JBGSSZ010000283.1:0-12609 GCA_041736785.1 Limnoglobus sp. | reverse complement strand
CGCGTTGCTCGCGGCTCTGAAGTTGAAATCACATCGAACTTCACGCGCGACGACTATCTGCGTGCTGTCCAGAAAGCCATCGACTACATCCATGCCGGCGACATCTTCCAAGTCAACCTCTCCCAACGGCTGATGACGCCGCTGACGGAGCATCCGCTCGAACTCTACGGCCGCCTGCGTCAAGTCTCGCCCGCACCGTTCTCCTGCTACTGCGACTGTGGAGAGTTTCAGGTTCTCTCCTCGTCGCCGGAGCGATTCCTCAAGGTGACACCCACCGGCGAAATCAGCACGAAACCGATCAAAGGCACCCGGCCACGAGGGAAGACGCCCGAAGAGGACGCGGCCCAGATCGCCGACCTCATGACCAGCCCCAAGGACCGCGCCGAAAACGTCATGATCGTCGACCTGCTCCGCAATGACATCGGCAAGGTCGCGGAGTATGGCTCAGTCACCGTGCCCAGGGTCTGCGAACTTGAAACGTACAGCTACGTGCATCACCTCGTCAGCGAGGTCCGCGGGCAATTGCGAAAAGACAAGTCGCCGTTTGATCTCCTGCGTGCCGCGTTCCCGGGCGGCTCCGTGACCGGTGCTCCCAAAGTGCGGGCGATGGAGATCATCGCCGAACTGGAGCCCACAGCCCGCGGTCCATACTGCGGCTCCATCGGCTTCATCGGTTTCGACGGTGCCATGGATACCAATATCCTCATCCGCACCATGACCGCTGGCAGCGACTGGCTGCAGTTCCCCGTCGGCGGTGGCATCGTCGCCGACTCATCACCCGAAGCAGAATACGAGGAAACGATGACCAAAGCACAGGGAATGCTGCGGGCGATTTCTCCGGCAGCGGGGAACCGGGCATGATCCTCGAAGGGCTCGTAACCACGCTGAACGCCGACGAATCGGGCCATCTCGCACCGATGGGGCCGGAGGTGAGCGGGCCGGACTTCACGGCCTTCACGCTGAAACCGTTCAAGACCTCCACGACCTACAAGAATCTGAAAGCCCTCGGCGAAGGGGTGCTGCACACGACTGACGATGTCCTGCTGCTGGCGAAGTCCGCACTGGGGCAGGCCGAGATGCCGGCGGTCTTCGACGCCATCACGGTCCACGGCCTTGTGCTTGAAGACTGCTGCCGGTTCTTTGAGTTCCGCGTGACGAAGCTCGACGATCGTGACGACCGCACCCGCATCGACTGCGAGGTTTTTTACAGTGGCACGCAGCGGGAGTTCTTCGGCTTCAACCGTGCCAAGCATGCCGTGCTGGAGGCGGCGATCCTGGCGACGCGGTTTGCCCTCAAGCCCGCGGCGGAGATCGCAGCGGAGTTTGCCCGGCTTCGCATCATCGTGGATAAAACAGCCGGGCCCGCGGAGCTTGAAGCGATGGCGTTCCTGGAGGCGGCATGGGCGAAGCACCGGTGATTCAAGTCAGTGCCCCGACGCGGCTGCACTTCGGTCTGTTGCACGTCCCCGTGCCGGGCACACCACTGCCGCACTTCGGCGGGCTCGGCGCGATGCTCGATTCACCGCGCGTCGAAGTGTCGGTGCAGGCCAGCAACCAGTGGAGCATCACCGGCAGCCTCGCGGCACGGGCTCAGGAATTCGCCAAACACATCAGTGCGGTGCTGCGGAATTCGCAACCGCTGACGATCATCGCCGACGGTCCCATGGAGCACACCGGCCTCGGCGTCGGCACTGCTCTCGGCATGGCTCTCGCCCGAGCCATGGCCAACGCTTCCGGACTCGGCGATCTCAGCAACGATGAGATTGCAACGGTATCCGGTCGGGGCAAGCGATCGCAAATCGGAGTCCACGGCTTCGAGACGGGCGGCTTTCTCTTCGATCAGGGGCACGGCCGGAGCACGATCCGCGTCGAGTTCCCAACCTCGTGGTGCTTCGCACTGATCACGCCCGAGGGAGATAGCCACTGGCACGGCGAGCCCGAGCGTGCTGCTTTCGCCCGCACACGTCCGCTGGCGGATGCCGTCGCGACGACGCAAAAGCTCCAGATCCTGATTGAAGATCGCCTCCGACCCGCTCTAGCCTCGCAGGATTTTGCTCCGTTCGCCGCAGCACTCGGCGACTATAACCGCATCGCCGGCGAGCCCTTCGCCAGCGATCAGGGCGGCAGCTACAGCAATCCGCAGTCCGCCCGCATCATCGACGATCTCCGGGCCGCAGGCTTCCACGGCGTCGGGCAATCGTCGTGGGGGCCGACAATCTTCGTGCTGCTGGAAAACGAAAGCGACTTGTCACGCATCGGCACTACATCGGCGACACTGACCCATGTCGCTGCCAAGGGTGCTGTCATCCAAGAGCGACGCGGATGACCGCGACGAGAACCACATCCGCCACGAGCACGAGCAGCACCGATGCAACCACCGAGCGGGTCGCCGCGTCGCCCACGCCATCCGATCCGGCACTCGCGCGACAGCCCATCCAGCAACTCGCGATCGCGGTGAGCGTGCCGAACGCCAGGGTTTTCAGCACCGCCGGAAGCACATCACTCAGGCTCAGGCCAGCAAGCAGGGCATTCGAATAGCGAAGCCATGACGTGGGCCCGTAGGCCAATTCGGCGAGATAGCCGCTGCCAAGTGCGAGGACAGAGATGAGAACATTCACCAGCGGTGCGGCGAGAGTCAGCGCGAGTACGCGCGGGCCGATCAGTTGCCGCATCGGTGAGGCACCGAGCATGGTGAGGGCGTCGAGTTGTTCGTTGACTTTCATGGAGGCGAGTTCGGCACCCAGCCGGGCTCCGCTGCGGGCGGCGAGGATGAGCCCGGCTCCAACGGGAGCCAACTCCAGCAGCACCGCGGCGGCGAGGAAAGTGGGCAGAAGCTCCGCGGCACCCGTACCGGTGCGGTCGAGCACGCCGCGCGTGTGCATCCAGATCACGAACCCGATCGCCAGGCCCGCGACGGTGGCGAGAGGGAGGCTGCCGACAAGGCAGTCGTAGAAGGGTTTCAGCCAGAAACGGGGTCGGGGCAGGGACCGCGCCGCCGCGATCAGCGCCTGCCCCGCGAACGCCGAAAAATCGCCAAGGCGGTCCATCATTCTAATATACTTCTGTAATGCAACCAGGCTTCCCCTTCATGACACGTCGTTCAAAGCCGCGAGAGACTCACCTGTGGGTCCTCGCGCGGGTGATCGGCTGTTTTCTCTTCGCGATGGTCTTCGTCGTCCACGACCTCGTCTTCCCCAACCGCTGCTGGACCTGTCTCGGCACCGGAGGACTCGAGCGCACCGACTCGTTGGGCATCACGAGACATATTCCCTGTCCATCCTGCAGGCCGTCTGAGCAGGGGCCTTAGACCGTCGCGTGCCAGGTCCAGTGCCGATCGCTCGTCGCCTGCACTGTGTTGGGGCTGAAGCCCAGACTGACAACCATCGCCCGCACTTCCGCCAGCGTCAGTGCCGCGTGCAGAGAATCGGCAAACAACTGCCGCTGATGGTCATTCGCATCGGCGGCATAAGTCTTGACGAGATGCTGCAATTCGTCGAGCGAGTCGGGCCGCAGCAGATCGCGCACGAACAGCGTTCGACGGCAGACGCGCGCCATCTCGGCGAAGCACCCGCCCGGCTCGGGGATGTGGTGGATGATGCTGTTGGAAATGACCGCGTCGAATGAACCCGACGGATCGGGTAACTGGCTGGCGTTGACCTGCCGCAGGGTGATACGTTCCTCAAAGCCAGCAGCCGTGATGTTCTTCCACCCGAGCTTGAGCATGTCCTCGGCCAGGTCGATCGCCACCAGCGTGATGGACGCATGGCGACTGCAGATCGCGACGGGGATTTGCACCGTGCCGGTGCCGACGTCAAGGACCGGACCGCTACCGTGGTAGACCGACAAAAAATCCGCGGCGAACGTGGCGTTCACCGCGGAGTGGTCCATCGCATCGTAGTCGGCCGCGTCGGCTTCGGCGTCCATCACCTCGGCTTCGAGAATGCGCTCGATCATACGGCCATCAGTTCGCCGCACTCGGTTTCGATCCATTCCGTACGCCGCCGGACTTCAGCACGGCACTCGCTCAGCAGCGTGTCGCGGAGAGCCCAGTCGTGCAGCCCGCGGCGGTCCCAGGCGAGAATCACGCACGAGGTCGCCGGGTTCAGTTGAGCCACGCGTGTCAGCCAGATCACGCCGGCTTCGGTCTGGAGATGCTCGGTCTTGGGATGGTGCCAGGCGATGTGCGTTGCGAGGCAACCCATGGGCAAGGCGCGAATGAACGAGCCGTGAATCAGCAGCGGGCTGGCGGTTTCAAGCAACTGTACGAGGCGATCGAGGCCGGCATCGCTGATGTGCGGCAGCCAGGCGTCGCGGAACTCGTGAAGCACTTCGGGCACGGCTTGCGCGGTCATCACTGTCTCCTCCGGCGGGCATCCATCCCGGGCCCGGACCGAATCCGGGCGGCAGAGTAACCGTCTTACGACAGTACACGCGTTAGAATAGCTAACAATTCAAAAGTTCGATATTCGTCAGAGTGTGGCCGTGGAACCGGTGCCGATAAGGTGTGATCGTGGTGCGGTGGTTCCCCAGCACGGTGGCATCCTAACCGCGCGGGCGGGGGTGTCAAGACGGCCCGCGACCGCCGACAGGCCCAAACGACGGGATGGCGCGGGAGCCCAAGGCGCGACTCTCCGAACTGCAACGACTTGCGCCGACGCCCCGCGTCGGAAGATTTTTTCCTGTTGCCTCTGGAATTTCAGGGAAATTCACCATCAACCATCATGTGCACATGAATGCCGATATTCGTAAATATGTACACTGTCTTATCGACATTGAATGAAAAGAAGATGCGTCGAATTGTCAGTGCGACGCACGTTATGTCGTGTGATTATTGATGCCATCGGTTGTCATTCTTTTTCATTGGCTCGCTCCGGTCGCAGGCGCCGAATGACTGCACCGGCACGCCACATCTCGCTGTCCGCGATCGCCCGTAATTCCTTTTCCAACTCCACGCGGTAGTCGCTGCGGCTGTTCGCTTCGAGTGTCCGCCGCGTCTCCGCGCCGCTCGCTACGCTCCGGAAGAGATCCTCGAACACCGGCTTCGACGCATCGCGGAATTTCGGATACCAGTCGAGCGCGCCGCGTTGTGCCGTCGTGCTGCAGTTCGCATACATCCAGTCCATGCCGTTCTCGGCGATCAGCGGATAGAGGCTCTGCGTTGCTTCCTCGACGGATTCGTTGAACGCTTCGAAGGGACTGTATCCGTTGGCGCGGAGCACTTCGTACTGGGCGAGCCAGAGGCCGTAGATGGCGCCCATGAGCACGCCGCGCTCGCCGGTCAGATCGCTGAAGACTTCTTTCTGAAAGGTCGTCTCGAAGAGGAAACCGGACCCGATCGCGACGCCGAGCGCGCGGCAGCGGTCGCGGGCCCGGCCGGTGGCATCCTGCTCGATTGCGAAGCTGGAATTGATTCCGCGCCCTTCGAGGAAGAGTCGCCGCAGCGTCGTGCCGCTGCCTTTGGGCGCGACGAGGATCACGTCAATGTCCGCTGGCGGCACCACGCCGGTCTGGTCCCGGTAGACGGTGGAGAAGCCGTGCGAGAAGTAGAGGGCTTTGCCCGGCGTGAGCAGCGGCTTGATGGTGGGCCACATCTCCTTCTGCCCGGCGTCGCTTAGCAGATACTGCACGATGGTGCCGCGGGTGACGGCGTCTGCGGGGTCGAAGAGCGTCTCGCCGGGCACCCAGCCGTCTTCGAGGCAGAGGTCGTAGGCTTTGCCGCCCGTGCGCTGGCCGACGATGACCTTGACGCCATTGTCGCGCATGTTCAGGGATTGCCCGCGGCCCTGCACGCCGTAGCCGATGACGGCGACTGTTTCGCCACCGAGAATTTCCTGCAGCCGGGCCGGGGGGTAGTCGGATCGCTCGATGGCATGCTCGACCGTATCGTCGATGCGCATTTCCTGCATGGATTCACCTGGTTGGAGGTCGTGTCGGCAATGGAGACAATGTTATCGGCAAGACATTCGATGTCATCGACGCCGCGAAGTGCGGCCGTGCGTGCGACGACTACTCACTTTTCGGCGACATCGCTGAGAAGCGAGATCGCGACGACTTCGCGGCGGCTGAGCATCACCCGTTTGCGATTGCGCTTGATCCCGGTGCGCACGCTGTCGGCGACGTAGAGTTCGCGGGTGGTGTCGGTGTCGCGCAGATCGTGCAGATCGGCGGACCGCAATTCGAGGAACTGCTCGTCGTAGCGCTTGAGTGTACCGAGGCAGACATACTCACTGCGGCAGTCAATCACGATCTTCTGTCCGACGAATTCATCGAGCATGTCGAGCCTCGGAAGGAGGTGCTAACACGGTTCCCGCTAATTACGAGCCGGAAGCGTCAGCGACGGGTATCGTAATGCAAAAACTTTACCCGTCGCTGACGCTTCCGGCTCGTGACGATAATTACTGTCGACTCCATCCGTCGCTGGCGCGTCCGCTTGACAAAAACTGGCCTCGCCGCTTGAGGGACATTCGCGTTATACCGTGGGCCGATCTCCTGGAGCATGGCGTTGGCACCGATTGCCATTTTACGAAGTGGGCTTCCTTCACTTGCACTGCGTGTACCCAGCCTCCGCACCGCGGGCATGGTGCTGGCACTCACGCTGGTCTACTCCTGCTTCGCGGCCCTCTGTGCCCCGGCTGACGATGAGTTCTATTACTGGTGCTGGGCTCAGCAGCTTCAATGGAGCTACTACGATCATCCCGTGATGACGGCACTGATGATCCGCGGCAGCGGCACTTTTCTCGGCCACAATCTCATCGCGCTCCGCATGCCGGCGTGTCTGACGAGCGCCATCGTCTTCGCGATCATTCTGCATCTGACGCAGCCGAGGAAGATCGCCTGGTGGCTGCTGGTCACGCCGCTCTTCTCGATTGGTGCCTGCATCGTCACGCCCGACACACCGCTGCTGCTGTTCTGGGCGGCATATCTCTTGTGGCTGATCGCAGTCCACTCGCGTTTGGCTGATGCCAGGCCACTGACGCTCGGCTTCTGGACGCTGGGCGGAGTGCTGCTCGGGTGCGGTGTGCTGGGCAAATACACGATGGCCCTTGCCGTGCCAGCGGGGTTCCTGAGCTTTCTGCTCGCTGGCACACCGCGGCGCTGGCTCGCAGGCTACCTGTTCCACGGCGTGGTTTCCTTTGTCGTGACGCTGCCGATTCTGATCTTCAACATCCAACACGACTTTGTGCCGATCCTGTATCAGTGGACCCATTCGATGGGGACGCCGAACCCGGGACTGCGGCACTTCGGCGATTTCGTCGGCCTGCAAATGCTGCTGTTCGGCACCGCGCCGCTCGTGCTGCTGCCGTGGGTGCTCTGGAACTGGCGGTCGCTTGCGCAGTCGCCACGGCTGCGGGTCTGTCTCTGTCTCTACGGTTTTCCGTTTGCATTCTTTCTGTGGAAGGCGACCCGCGGGCACCTTGAAGGGAACTGGGCTCTCGCCAGCTACATCGGTTTCTGGCCACTGGCGGCGGAATGGCACGAGCGCCGTCGCGGCACCTTCTCCGGCAAGTGGGGCATGCGGCTCTCCTTTCTCCCCGCCGGTCTCGCCAGTCTGGGATTGACGGTTCATACCCTCTGGCCGATCCCGGTCCTCAGCCCGGCGAGCGACCGCGTCACACGACAAGCAGAGAAGAACAGGCTCGCCGCACAGATGGCCGCGGACTTGAAGCGACTGCCGCCGGGGCCGGTTTTTGTCGACACTTATCAATGGGTGGCACTACTGCGCTTTCATGGCGTGGACGCCCGGCAGTTTGCGGGGATGTCGCGACCGAGCCATTTCACGCAATCACCGGAGACACCGACTGACTATCCGGAGTGCTACATCCTCTGGAGCGACATTTTGAAGCCGGTGGTGAAGGCGGGTTTGAAGGAGCCACAGCCGCTGGCGGAGTATCCGCTGATGGTGCGTGGGCAACTGCTGACCGTATTCGGGCTGTGGAAAGTCGAGCGACGTTAGCGACGCTTCGCAGCGGCGTCGGTAAACTGCCAGCATGCCAGCACGACGACCCGCTCCCCCGGCCAAGCTACCGGAATATATCGTCGAAGACACCGCGGCCCTGGCGGAGTGCCTCGACCACCTCGCCACGCAGGCCCACGTCGGCTTCGACACCGAGTTTGTCGGTGAAGAAACGTATCGGCCCGATCTGTGCCTGATCCAGCTTTCGACCAGCGAGCGGCTCTATCTGGTCGATCCGCTGAAATGCGGCTCACTCGCGGAGTTCTGGGCAGTGCTCGCCGATCCGATGCGGCAGGTGATCGTGCATGCGGGCCGCGAAGAGCTTCGGGCCTGCACGTTCGCGTTGGGTCGACCGCCGGCGCATGTCTTCGATGTGCAGATCGCCGCGGGACTGGTGGGCATGCAGTATCCCATCGGCTACGGCGCACTCACGCTCGAGCAACTCGGCGTGCGAGCCAACAAGGACGAGACGCTCACTGACTGGCGACGTCGGCCACTCACCGCGGCTCAGCAGCAGTATGCTTATGACGATGTCCGCTACCTGCTGCCGCTCTGGCGGAAGCTGCACGACCGTCTGCGGCGGCTGAATCGCGAGGACTGGGCAGCCGAGGAATTTGCGGCATTTGTCCGCAAGTGCATCACCGACGAGCCCGCAGTGGAGAAGTGGCGGAAGCTCAAGGGTATCGGCGGGCTGAGCCGTCGCGAACTCGCCGTGGTTCGTGAACTCTATGTCTGGCGCGACAGTGTTGCGGCTCGGCAGAACCGCCCGCCGCGAAGTGTGCTGCGGGATGAGATCCTCGTGGACGTAGGTCGGCGGGCTCCGACCAAGGAAGAGGATGTTGCCTTGATCCGCGGGCTGCCCAAGGGCCTGGTCAGCGGGCTGATGGACGCGATCCGCATGGCGAAGAACCTCGTGCCGGCGGAATATCCCGAGCCGGGCGAACGCGACAATGATCAGCCGCATGTGCAGTTGCTGGCCAGCCTGCTGAACATCGTGCTGGCCGAGTGGAGCATGCGGAACCATCTGGCTCCGAATCAGGTCGCGACGATGTCGGATCTGAAATCGGTGGTGCGGGCTCGGCAGCCGTGCGGTCCGGTGAGCTACGAGTCGGTGCTGTTCACCGGCTGGCGGCAGCGCGTGGTCCTGCCGGAACTGGAAGCGTTTCTCGATGGCCAGCGTACGCTGGTCGTGAGCGACGCCGCAAACCCGCAGCCGATCCGCGTCACAAGCTCGGTTCCCAGTGCTTTGTAGGAATCCGCCATGAGTGCCGCACTCAAGTGCCCGAATCCGAGTTGTCCGTTTCTGTTTGATCCGACGCAGGTGCCGCCGGGCGCGGTACTGACTTGCCCGCGTTGCACGATGCGGTTCACGCTGGGCACGACGGGTGCGGCTGCGCCGCAGAACGAATTCGCCACCGCCGCGATGCGGAGCAAGACTAGCGAGGACGCCGAACCGGCAGAGAAGCCATCGCTGCTGACCTCCCGCAAGACGCTCGTCATGGGCATCGCTGCAGGCATGGCAGTGATCTTCGCGATCCTCGCACTGTTCTTCAGCCAACGACCGGCACGGGAGACCTATGGTGTCCGCGACAATGTCTTCACCGACATCAATCTCGTCGTGCATGTACCCGAAGGCTGGGACGCCGACGACGACCTGCGATTGAAAATGAATGTCAATGTGCTGGCGATGCGAAAGGTGGAATCGTCCGCACGCTTCGCGATCGCCTCGCTGGGCTACTCGACCCGCATGCCCCAACCCGGCGAGCTTCGCGAAGGGCTCACCAGCGAGCGGCTCAGGAAGTATTTTGACGATCTCGACGCCACGCCAAGCGAGGGCACCTGGCTTGGTCAGCCGGCACTGAAGCTCACTTTCCGCGGTCGCGGTATCGCAGCAGACGGCACATACGCCGGCGAAGCCTATGCCCTCTGCCTCAACGGCCGAGCATACTGGTTTCTCGCGTGGAGCCTCGAATCGGAGTGGGCCGCGGTCAGCAGCGACATCGAATCCATCCGCACCGGTTGCAAGCTCATCAAACCTGATCTCGAATGGACACCCTCGGAAAACGCCAGTGTCGCAATCGTCGCTGAGAGCGGCGACTACCACGTCACCGATGGCGACCGCTGGTGGGAGAAACAAAGCGACCCCAGCACCGAGGATGCGAAAGCCGATCTGCTGATGAAGGCCAAGTATCGCACGCGACCGATGAGCGACCGGCCACCGCAGGCATGGGCTGTGGCGTATTTGCTCCCCGGCGACGACCCGATGACCGCGGTCCGCGAGCACGTGAAGGCACGCTATGCCAAACTCTTTGACATCAAGAAGCTGACCGAGTTGAGCGATGCGCCGCTGGGCGATCCGCCAGCCTCGGGGATGACCGCGACCAAACCGGTGCTGCGCTTCCACGGCGAGCACGAATCCGCCAACGTGGAAAAGCTCGTGGTGATCAGCGCGATCAAGACAGGCAAAGGGATCGTCGGCTTCGAGGCGTGGTGCCCGTGGAGCGATCGGGACAAATGGGAGAAGCGGCTCATTGCCCTGGCGTCGAGCCTGAGCCCGGGGCGATAGGATCGGGATATTTGGGCTGCGGCAGGTTCTGCCCCTGCGAGCGGAGGCCGTTCGCGGCGTCGAGGAGCACATCGGTGCGGATCGCGGTCGCAGGGACCAGATCGAAGCGGAAGCGGCGGACATCTTCGATGTGGAAGGGCCAGAGCGTCTCGAAGACGAAATCAAGCGGCGGGTAGTCGTACCAGCGGGCCCGCACACGTTCGACGCGGGTAAGCGGTTCGTAGCCCTGAGCGACGACGCGGAATTCGTATTTGCCCGCGTAGTCCCAGCGGGCATCCGCCGGGCTCGGGCCAGCCGGTGCGTTGTTCACATAGACTTGAGCCCCGGGCACGTTCGTCTCCACGACAAACCGGCGCTCGACGCATCCTGTGAGGATCGCGACTGTCAAAAGTGTCCAAGAATGCGACAGTCTCATCCGTAACTCCTGACACCGTGCCGATTCTCGTGCTAAGCTACCCGAACGGCTTGCAATACCCGCCCTGGGCTGCGCGGTCAAGCGCACCCCGGTCGAGGACTGTACACGGTTTGCCTTGCTTTTTGTTAAAATGCGCAAGCTGCTTTGACGTTGCGGGGGAGTAAAGCGTTGTCCGGTTCCAAAGTCCGCCATGCTGCCGTCACCGACGTCGGTGTGAAACGGAGCCACAATCAGGATGCCTGTGCGGCCAAACCGGCTGCCGAGCTCGCTCGTTTCCAGTCTGTGGGTCACATTTTCATGGTTGCGGACGGCATGGGCGGCCACGCCGTGGGCGAGAAAGCCGCGGCCATGGCAGTGCGGGGCATCCCGCTCACCTTCGAAAAATATGTCAAGCAGGAAGGCGTCGTCCCCGCGCTGCGGAAAGCCTTCATGGACACCAACGCCGAAATCTTCGACATCGGCGTCAACAATCCTGAGTTCCACGGCCTCGGCACCACCGGAACTGCTCTCGTTCTGCGGCCCGAAGGCGTCTGGATCGGCCACGTCGGCGACAGTCGGGCGTACCGCATTCGTCGCGGCAAGGTTGAGCAGCTGACGTTCGATCACTCCTGGGTTTGGGAAATTGCACGCCGGCAGGGAATCGATCCCGACGAACTGGGCGACTTCAAGAAAAATGTGATCGTGCGATCGCTCGGCCCTGACGCTGAGGTCCAACCCGACATCGAAGGCCCTCACCCGCTTGAAGCGGGCGACATTTATCTGCTCTGCAGCGACGGCCTCAGCAACATGGTCCCGGCGGATGAGATCGGTGCCGTTGTCACCGCGATGCCGCCGGAGGACGCGGCGAATTTCCTGATTGAACTCGCGAACGTCCGCGGTGGCCCGGACAACATCACCGCAGTGATCGTGCAAATCCCCGGCACGCCCAGCGACACGCCTGCTGCCGCTCCCAAGCCAAAGCGACTCAGCGGACTGGTCCGGCTCTTTAAATCCTGTGACCGCAAGGTGCCGTGGTCATACTCCGTGCTCGGGTTCGGCACACTGATCGCCGTGCTGTCGGTCGTGCTCAACGTCCCCGTTCTGTTCGGCGTCGCGGCGATTGCGATTGTCGTGGGCATCATTGGACTGATCGTGCACTTCACGAGCGCAAAATCCCGGCTCGCCAGTGAGAGTGCTGCCGAGGGTGTCGGCGAACTCCGCGTCTACAAGGGCTATGACTTCGAGCATGGTACACCGCTCATGGAGCGATTCGCCGAGGTCGATGCCCAACTCAGTCAGAGTCTGAAGGATCGCACGGATGGCGTGGACTGGAAGGCCTATGAGAAGTGGACCAAAGCCGCCGCGGAGCAAATGACGAAGTCGGACAATGTTGCCGCGTTTCGTTCACGCTGCAAAGCCGTGCAAGTGCTGGCCAGTGCGTTGCACGCTGACCGGGAGAAGGAAGAATCGTTTTCGCCGAATTACACTTCAAAGCGGTAGCCTGCGACGTGCTGACAATTGCATGGTGTTTGAGGCCATTCCGAATGCAAATTAGAGCATTTCTAAAATCCTTGTAGCGTGTAGCCGCAGTGCTCGAGGAAGTTGCGGCAATGCCTTCGGGTGAACCAGTCCGGGCATTCCCCGAAGGCATCCTCGACTTCCGCAATCGTCCGGAGTTCCCGGCGCCGCAACTCG
>JBGSSZ010000236.1:0-3467 GCA_041736785.1 Limnoglobus sp. | reverse complement strand
GCAGCCGGATCGCGCACCCAGCCCATTCCTCGCGTCGCGGGCGGCTCCGGCAGCGGCGACAGCGACAGCGAACCGAGAATCGCAGCCAGACACACCGCCAGCGCGACCCGCATGCAGGCAAAACGGCTCATAACAGCATTCCTTTCTTATAGTGTACTAATAAACACTGATATGAAAAATGGCGATGTCAAATCGGTTTCTGATGAATTTGCAATGTGGACACTTCGCATCTCTTCTGCGACGATAACTCCATGATCCTCGGCTACAACACCAACGGCTTTGCGCACCACGACTTGAGCGATGTGCTCGAGATCATCGCTGAAGCGGGCTACCGTGGCGTCGCACTCACGCCCGATGTGCACCATCTGCCTTTCGACGAATCGCAGCCGGACGCCATCGAGCACTACAGCCTGATTCTCGAAGCAATGGACCTGCATTGTGTGGTGGAGAGCGGTGCTCGATTCCTGCTCGATTCACGGCGAAAGCATCAGCCGACGCTTCTCTCCGTGATTGACGAAGATCGTGCCCGGCGTCGCGAACTGCTGGAAGATCACATCGATCTGGCCAACGAGCTCGGTGCCCGCTGCGTGAGCTTTTGGTCGGGCACGCCGGACAGTGAAGAAGATTTCGACGATCTGATGGCCCGGCTCGTGCATGAGTGTCGCGGACTGGCGGAGTACGCCGCCAAGCGCAAAGTTCGGCTGGCGTTCGAGCCCGAGCCGGGGATGTTCATCGACACCATGGACAAATATGCCGAACTGTATGAGGCCGTCAATCATCCATCATTTGGATTGACGCTCGATCTCGGTCATCTCATCTGTATGAACGAAAAACCGGCATCGCAACATATTCATGCCTGGAAGCATGCATTATGGAATATTCATCTGGATGATATGAAGCCCGGCGTGCACGATCATCTGATGTTCGGCTACGGCGACGTGGACTTTCCGGACGCATTTGCCGCACTCGCAGCGATCGATTACCGCGGGCTGGCGTCGGTGGAGCTCAGCCGGCATTCGTACGACGCCGTGAACATCGCCCGGCAGGCGTTTGATTTTCTCACGCGCCATGCGCCGCCCGCATAGCTACAATCTCGACACCCCTTCTGGAGCATCCCATGGCCACCGCAGACATCGGCCTCGTCGGCCTCGCCGTGATGGGCGAAAACCTCGTGTTGAACATGGAATCCCGCGGCTTCACCGTCGCCGTGTACAACCGCACCGTAGCGAAGGTCGATGCCTTCATCAACGGCCGCGGCAAGGGAAAGAAGTTCGTCGGAGCCCACTCCGCCGAGGAATTCGTCAAGAGCATCAAGCGGCCGCGAAAGATCGTCATGCTCGTCAAGGCGGGCCAAGCCGTGGACGACACGATCGACCACGTCGCACCGTATCTCGAAGCCGGCGACATTCTGATCGATGGCGGCAACACGCACTTCCCCGACACGACCCGCCGCATGAAGGCGGCGAACGCCAAAGGCTTGCTCTACGTCGGCAGCGGCGTCAGCGGCGGCGAAGAAGGCGCGCTCAAAGGCCCCAGCATCATGCCCGGCGGCGACGCCAAAGCCTGGCCCGAAATCAAGCCGATCTTCCAGGCCATCGCTGCCAAAGTGGATGGCGACGTGCCCTGCTGCGACTGGGTCGGGCCCGAAGGCTCCGGGCACTTCGTCAAGATGGTCCACAACGGCATCGAATACGGCGACATGCAGCTCATCTGCGAGTCGTATCAGCTGATGAAAGACCTGATCGGTGCCAAGCCGCCGGAGCTCAAGGACATCTACACGAAATGGAATAAAGGGGTGCTCGACAGCTACCTCATCCAGATCACATCTGAGATCTTCGGCTACGACGATCCCGAGACAAAGCAGCCGATGGTGGACCTGATCCTCGACAAGGCGGGTCAGAAAGGTACCGGGAAGTGGACCGTGGACAACGCCACGGAGAACGGCATCCCACTGACGCTCATCAGCGAGGCGGTCTTCGCCCGCTGCCTGTCGGCTCAGAAGGACCAGCGGATGGCGGCGGAGAAAATTCTCAAGGGGCCGAGCGAGAAGTACGCCGGGGACAAGGCGAAGTTCATCGACGACGTGGAGCAGGCCCTCTACGGCAGCAAGCTTGTGAGCTACGCCCAGGGCTACGACCTGATGCGGGCACAGGCCAAAGCCGCGGGCTGGGAACTGAACAACGGCGGCATCGCACTGATGTGGCGCGGTGGCTGCATCATCCGCAGCGCGTTCCTCGGCAAGATCAAGGAAGCCTTCGACCGCAATCCGAAGCTCGAGAATCTGCTGGTCGATCCGTATTTTGCAGGTGAGATTCAAAAGGCTCAAGCCGGCTGGCGGCGGGTGATCGCGGCTGGGGCTCTGCACGGCGTGCCGATGCCGGCCATGACCAGTGCACTCAGCTACTTCGACGGCTTCCGCACGGGCCGGCTCCCAGCGAACCTGCTGCAGGCCCAGCGCGATTACTTCGGCGCTCACACCTACGAGCGCACTGACAAGCCGCGTGGCGAGTTCTTCCACACCAACTGGACCGGCCGCGGCGGCACCACCGCGAGCACGACTTATAATGTGTGAGAGGTGCCTCAATGCCGCTGCGCGACCACTTTCGACGCCCCGCCAGCAAGGTCGCATCCTGGGAATCAGTTCACGGGATGCTTCCGGGCGAGATTGTGCACGAACTGCGGCGTGTCCTTCCCAAGCCATACCGCGCTCATCCCCGTGTGCGCGTTGGCCCATACTATGAAGTCGATATCGGAGCATTTGAACCCGCCATCTCACATGATGGCCAGGAACCAGAAACCAGTGATGCAGATGGTAACGAACAGCAGTTTGAAGCGTGGCCGGACGCGACCCTGACCGCAGAAGTCGAATTGCCCGACGATTACGCGTACGAAGTTTTGATTTACGATTTCAAGATGGAACGTGAACTCGTCGCCATGATTGAAATTGTCAGCCCATCGAACAAGGACCGGTCAAAATCTCAAGCCGCGATTGTTTCCAAATGCTGCACGCTGATTGCGAAGGGTGTGTGTGTTTCCATTGTGGATTTTGTCACCGTTCGCCGGGCCAATCTTTATCACGATGTCCTGCAAACGATGGATCTCCAGGATCCGAGCTTTCAAACGCAGGTGCCGAGTATTTATGCGTCAACACTCCGTCGCCGGACTGATCGCCGCCGGATGAGCCTGGAAGCCTGGGCCACGCCATTGACGGTCGGCGACGTACTACCGATGGTTCCGATCTGGCTCAACGGGACTTTGAAAGTGGATCTCAATCTGGAAAACGCCTACCAGAACACCTGTGCGGCACTTGGTTACGAATAAACACTGGGACGGCGAGCGTCACGCCGCGCGGCTAGCGCCGCTGGGGGCGGTGTGTCTCATCGTCGGCGGGGCTCTGCTGACCTGGTACGGCGCGATTCTCGCTGTGCTGGGTGCCCTCTTCCTCCTCGCGTCGTGCCATTCCCGGC
>JBGSSZ010000202.1:0-6491 GCA_041736785.1 Limnoglobus sp. | reverse complement strand
GCAGCGGATTCGTGATACACTCTGTCATCGCGACGGTTCCTGGATTGGGACGAGGCTTGGCGTTGCAACCTCCTCTTGTACCAACACTTGAACCGTCGCGCTATTCTGTTCGCTCAAACCATGTGAAATATCCGGGCTAAGATCGCATCATGATCTGGCAGTGCCGACATCATCGCATCGAACTCAATCGTCCCCTCGTGATGGGCATCGTCAACGTCACGCCGGATAGTTTCTCCGATGGCGGGCAGTTCTTCGACCCGCAAGTCGCCATCGATCACGGTCAAAAACTGATTGCTGAAGGTGCAGACATTCTCGACATCGGCGGCGAGTCGACGCGGCCCGGTGCCGAGTCGGTGCCGCTCGCGGCAGAGCTCCGCCGCACCATCCCGGTAGTGACCGCACTTGCTGGGAAAATACCAATCTCAATCGACACGATGAAAGCCGAAGTGGCACAGGCCGCACTCGACGCTGGTGCTGTGATTGTCAACGATGTCGCCGGGCTGCGTGACTCAGCGATGTTGGCAGTGTGTGCTGCCTGCAGTGCTGGTGTGATCGTGAATCACATGCACGGCACACCGGTCACGATGCAGGTGAGCCCCATCGATGCCGACGTGGTTGACATCGTGGATCGTTATTTTTCGGAGCGAATCTCGAAGCTGACTCAGGCTGGCATCAGTCGCGAGTCGATCTGCCTCGATCCCGGTATCGGCTTCGGCAAGACGCTGCCGCAGACCCTCGAGCAACTGCGACACCTTAAGCACTTGCAGCGTCACGAGCTTCCTGTGTGTCTGGGCGTCAGCCGCAAAGGCTTTCTCGGACAGATCACAGGGCGTGCGCGCTCTGAGCGACTGGCCGCGACGCTGGCGGTGAACTGCTTTGCTTTGGCCGCGTGTGGAGCGATAATTTTGCGTGTGCATGATGTCGCTGCACATCGCGATGCCGTGAAGATGTGGGAGGCGCTTCGTGCACCCGTGGCTACGGGTGGGCTTTGAACACGTTCTGCAGTTTCGACCCCGCAGAGCCACTCAGGGGTTGAGCGAGTCATCCTGCATCGATTTGCCAAACTCCTGCGCCAGGGCGTTGAGTGCGGCGTGTTTGTAGAGTTCGCCGAGCGTGGGGTAGTTGAAACAGGTTCGCAGGAAGATTTGCACGCCCTGGTCCATCATCATGGCCAGCACACCGGTGTGAACGACTTCAGTCGCTACTTCGCCGAGGCAGTGGACGCCGAGGAGCTTCATGTCGCTCTTGCGGAAGAGCAGCTTGAGGAAGCCGTGCTTGTCGCCGATGATCTTGCCGCGGGCGGTCTGATCGTAGTCAGCCCGACCGATGATGTATTCGACGCCGTTTTTCTTGAGTTCTTCTTCCGTCTCGCCGGCACTCGACACTTCTGGAATCGTGTAGATGCCTGTCGGCAGGATCGGCGAGACCGAGAGGTTGAACTGGGCTTCGAACATGTGGCAGGTCGCCACGCGGGCCTGCTCAGAGCTTGTGCTCGCGAGAGCGGGGAAACCGATCACATCGCCGAAGGCATAGATGTTCGGCACGTTGGTCTGGAAGTGTTCATTGACCGGCACGCGGCCTTTGTCAGCCAGCACCAGGCCTGCGGCTTCGGCGTTCAGGTCTCCGGTGCGGGCCAAGCGACCGGCGCAGACCAGCACGTGTGCCGCCTCGAGGGTCCGGCCGGAGGAGAGCGTCAGCACCGCGTTGCCATCCTTGGTGGGCTGCACGCATTTCTCCATCTTCTCGTTCCAGATAATCTCCACACCGAGCCGGACCATGGCTTTCTCAAGGCTCGCAGAAAGCTCCGCGTCAAGGAACGGCAGCAGCTTGTCGCGACCGTCGATCAGCCATGTCTTGACGCCCAGCGCGGCGAACATACACGCATACTCGCTGCCGATCACGCCCGCGCCGATCACGGCCAGCGACTTCGGCACTTCGTAGAGATCGAGGAGTTCGTCGGAATCGTGAATGTGGTTGTGGTCGAACGGAATCCCCGCGGGCCGCATGGGGAACGAACCGACCGCGATGGCGATCTTGTCGCCGCGCAGCAGGGTCTCTCCGTCCTCCCGCGTCACACGGACCGTGTTGGCATCTTTGAAGCTGCCGGTGCCGTGGATCAGGTCGATGCCGAATCGCGCCAGTCGGTTTTTGATCTCCTCCCGTTCGCAGAGCTTGACGTTGCGCTCGTGTCGGAGCAGGTCTTCGATACTGCAGTTGGCGCGCATGGAGAGATCGACGCCGTAGAGGTCGCGAGAGCGGAAGCCGCTGAGAGCGATGGCGGTTTCGCGGAGCGTCTTGCTGGGCACGGTGCCGGTGTTGATGCAGGCCCCGCCGACAATTTCCCGTTCGATGACGGCAACGCGTTTACCAAGAAACGCCGCCGTGATGGCAGCATTCTCACCCGCCGGGCCCGCGCCCATCACGATCAGATCATAGGAATCGGCCATGAACCTCACCTTTTGGCTTGTGTGCACGATGGGAAAGATTAAGCTGATGCTGTCCGCAAGTGAAGCTCTCTCTTCCCGCAAGGATACACCGCAATGCATCGCCGTCAATTCGTTGCCACCGCCGGGATGCTCGCCGGTGCCTCCGCACTCCGGGCGAAAGCCAATCGCAAGCTCGTCCTCGGTGTGATGGGTTGCGGCGACCGCGGGACCAGTCACGCCGTGAATTTCGCCAAATTGCCGGACGTGGAAGTCGCGTATGTCTGCGACGTGGACAAAGCCCGGGCGGAGAAAGCGGCGAAAGCCGTGCAGTCGAAAGCGAAGCAATCACCGAAAGTGACGGGTGATTTCCGCACCATCCTCGACGACAAATCGGTGGACGCCCTGGTCTGTGCCACCGGGAACCACTGGCACGCTCCGGCCGCGATCCTCGCCTGTCGCGCGGGCAAGCATGTCTACGTCGAAAAGCCTTGCAGCCACAATCCGTGGGAAGGCGAGATGCTGGTCGCCGCAGCCAGACAGCACGACCGCCTCGTGCAGATGGGCAATCAGCGCCGCAGTTGGCCGGCCCTGCAGGAAGCCATGCAGAAAATCCGCGAAGGCGTGATCGGCCGCACTTATCTCGCACAGTCGTGGTATACCAACACGCGTAAGAGCATCGGCAAGGGCAAGCTCGCCGACCCGCCCGAGGGCCTCGATTACGAACTCTGGCAAGGACCAGCCCCGCGGCGACCATTCCGCACCACAACCCTGCACTACACATGGCACTGGTTCTGGCACTGGGGCAACGGTGAACTCGGCAACAACGGCGTGCATACCATCGACGTCGCCCGCTGGGGGCTCGGAGCCGAATACCCCGAAGCCGTCAGCAGCACCGGCGGCAAGTTCCGCTTTGGCGACGACGATCAGGAAACACCCGACACCCACGTCGTCGGATTCGATCTCCCCGACCGCAAAGCCATCACTTGGGAAGGGCTCAGTTGCAACAAGCTGCCGCAGGTCAAGCAGTTCGACGTGCAATTCGTCGGCGAGAACGGCAGCCTCAGCATCCACGACAAGAGCTACACGATCAGCGACCTCAATGGCAAGGAGATCGGCAAAGGCTCCGGCCCCGGCGGCGACAAGGACCACCTCAACAACTTCCTCGCGGCCATCCGCGGTGAAGCCAAGCTCAACAGCCCCATCAGCGACGGCCACTGCAGCACGCTCTACTGCCATCTCGGCAACATCGCCCACCGCACGGGCCGCCGCTTGAAATGCGACCCGGCTGACGGCAAAATCCTCAACGATCCCGAGGCCATGCAGCTCTGGAAACGCCAATACGAGCCCGGATGGGAGCCAAACGTGTGACGGCGCGTCTATACTACATTTATGCTCAACACCATCGATGAATTGGTCGCCGAACTGAAGCTCGGCAAAAGGGTCGTGCTCGTGGACGACGAGTATCGCGAGAACGAAGGCGACCTCGTGATGGCTGCGGAAGCGGTCACGCCCGATGCTGTGAACTTCATGGTGCGTCAGGCGTGCGGCCGGCTCTGCGTGACCTTCGCTCCGCAGAATGCCGCCCGCCTCGGGCTCACGCTGCTTCCCGGCGTGCACCTCGACCCTTCCGCCACCCCCTTCACGCACAACTTCGATGCCCGTACCGGCATCAGCACCGGCATCAGCACCTTCGATCGGGCCCGGACAATCCAGGTCTGCGCCGATCCGGCCAGCACGTCGCAGGACCTCTCCGTCGACAAAGGCCACGTCGACGGCTTGATCGCCAAGAGTGGCGGAGTGCTCGTGCGGGCCGGGCACACCGAAGCGAGTGTCGATCTCTGCCGGCTCGCGGGAATGCGCGAAGTCGGCGTGATCTGCGAAATTCTCAATCCCGACGGCACGATGGCCCGGCTCCCGGACCTGAAAAGCTACTGCCAAACGCACAACCTCAAGATCGGCACGATCGCTGATCTGATCGAGTATCGTCGCCGCAGCGAGAAGCTGATCACGCGGCAGATCGCACTGAAGCTGCCCACGGAGTTCGGCGAGTTTGACCTTTTCGCCTTCTCCTCGCTCGTGGACAGCGAACCGCACCTGGCACTCTCACTTGGCGGCATCGGCGTCGAAACCGCGCCCGGCATGGTGCCCACGGTCGACGAACCGGTGCTGGTGCGAATGCACAGCGAATGCCTCACCGGCGACGTGCTCCACTCGGCCAAGTGCGACTGCGGACCGCAACTCAAGTACGCCATGCAGCAGATCGCCCTAGCCGGGCGGGGTGTGATCGTTTACATGCGGCAGGAGGGTCGCGGCATCGGCCTGCTCAACAAGCTCCGAGCATACAAGCTCCAGTCCGAGGAAGGGCTCGATACCGTCGAAGCCAATCAGCGCCTCGGCTTCGCTCCAGATCTCAGACACTTCGGCATCGGTGCGCAGATTCTGCACGACCTCGGCGTCCGCCAAATCAAGCTGCTGACAAACAACCCCCGCAAGGTCATTGGCCTCGACGGCTACGGCATGAAAATCGTCGAACGCGTGCCGATCCAGATGGAACCGGGTGAACACAACGCCGGCTACCTGCAGACCAAACGCAGGAAACTGGGCCATTTGCTGCAGGATTAAAGCCATTTGGGCGAAGTGAGACTGTCGTTCGGAAGTGGTGCGGGACATCCGCGCGTCACTCTCATAAACTGACACTCACCATGATGCAGCCGCAATGACGCCCGCAATTCGAGCTGACGACCTCGGCAAGATGTACCGCGTAGCCCACGGGGCACCCCAGGCGGGGTATCGGATGCTGCGCGATCAGATCACGGCCGCACTCACGGCTCCGTTCCGCCGCCTCGTTGGCAACGCACCGCCCAGCATCAGCTACGAAAACTTCTGGGCTCTCAAGGAAGTCAGCTTTGAAGTCCCACCCGGCGAAGTGCTGGGCATCATCGGCCGCAACGGTGCGGGCAAAAGCACGCTCTTGAAAGTGATGAGCCGGATCACCAAGCCGACCTCCGGCCGCTGCGAAATCAACGGCCGCGTCGGCAGTCTGCTGGAAGTCGGCACAGGCTTCCACCCCGAACTCACAGGGCGCGAAAACGTCTATTTGAACGGCTCACTGCTCGGCATGAGCCGTCGCGAGATCAATTCCAAATTCAACGAGATCGTGGCATTCGCCGAAGTGGAGCAGTTCCTCGACACGCCGGTCAAGCGCTACTCCTCGGGCATGTATGTACGGCTCGCTTTCGCGGTCGCGGCCCACCTCGAGCCTGAGATTCTGATCGTCGATGAAGTGCTCGCCGTTGGCGACGCCAGCTTTCAGAAGAAGTGCCTCGGCAAACTGAACGACGTCTCTCGGCACGGTCGCACGATCTTCTTCGTCAGCCACAACATGCAGGCGGTCGCGCAACTCACGCACCGCTGTATCGTGATGCACGGCGGCAAAATACACTTCGACGGCCCGACCGAAAAAGCACTCTCGCTCTACCACGAGATGAACGAGATCCCCTCGCACCGCGTGCACGGCTGCTACACGGCGACCGAGCCGGCGTTCAAGAATCGCGTTTACCAGGCGACGGTGAAGACTTCGGATGCCGGAGCGGTGCACCGCTTCGCAGCACCGGTAACTTTTGAATTCATTCTCGACGTTGTTCAGCCGACCAACTCGCTCTGCTTTTCGTTTCAGGTTCTCTCGTCGACCGATATGGCCATGACTCACATGTGGCTGCTGAAGGACGAGCAGTACCGCCATGAGCCCGGTCGGTACCGACTCACCTGCCGTGTCGAACGCCTGCATCTCTACATGGGCAGCTACACGCTGACGACATACTTCTCGGACCGCCGCTCGGGAGAAGCACACGAAACCCTGAGTGGGATCTGCCCTTTTGATGTGACGATGATTCACGAACATCGCGAGGAGTATGAGTGGCAGGGGGGTGCCGCGGTCTACCTCGAGGACTTTGTCTGGGAGCCGGTGGTGCGGTTGGGCGATCCGGAATGTGCAGCCGGGTGATGCTCCAGCGACTCCGCTCCCGGTTTGCGAAGGGGGAACCCGCCGCCCTTCCTCCCGATCCC